>USSI01000102.1 GCA_900557315.1 uncultured Butyricicoccus sp.
CCTGCTGATCTCATTGGGGGACATCGGAAACCGGTGCAGTTCCTCGTGCGCCAGGCCAAAGCCCGCCTCACCCTTTGCCGCTGTCCGGATGCGCAGTTCCTGTTCTTTCAGACGTGCATCACACAGATACTCGAACTGGTCGCGCGGGGTCCGGAACACCGCCTCTACCCCGGCCGGGTCCGCCATATAAATGTACCGGTAGACCTTATAGATTGCAAGCGAAAAATATTCTTCAATCTCCCGCGGCAGCTGCATGCTCCCCATCTGCTGGGCCAATTCGAGCAGCAGGGACACCGCCTGCACCACATGGTTTTTCTTTATCTCTACATTTTCCCGCGCATCCATCCGCCCGGCGGGCACAGCAGAACCATCCCGCGCCATGGAGCGCCCAAGCAGGTAGTCGCAGGACACCCCGTAATAGTCCGCCGCACGCACGACAAAGGATAAACCCGGCTCGCGAAGCCCGTTTTCGTAGTGGCTGAGGAGAGCCTGTGAAACGCCAAGGTCCCCAGCTGCCGTCCTCTGGCTTATTTTCTTTTCCCGTCGCAAAAGCGCGAGCGTGCGAGAAAAATCACTGGACATATCTCTGCTACCCCGTCATAAAACTATGTATATTATACAGCGTGTAATTGGTCTTGTAAAGATCGAAAAATGCGGCATTTCTATGATTTCCACTTTTTTATTCCATTTTCCGCGCCTATTTCACACGATTTTGTTGCGTAAACGAAGGCCGTCAACTATATATGGGGGTCATCGCCCGTTTTCGCCATATATACAATTTTTCTGCTTTTACAACGCCCCAAATCAGCGCCGTTTACGCTTGACGAGGGCAAAGCGCGCCGGTATAATAAGGAATAAATAAATTCATGGTGCGGTGCCCCCTGCCGCACCTTTTTGTGCAAAGGAGCCATGGAAATGTCTATCGAACAACTTTTGAAACTGCGGCAGGAAGCCGGCGGCCTGAACAGGCTGATGAACATGCGCGTGACCTCAGTGGATGAAGAAGGCAACGCAACTGTTGAACTGGACGTCACCAGGGACCTGCTCAACCCGCTCGGCATGGCGCACGGCGGCACCATCTTTTCCCTGTGCGATATCGCAGCTGGGACCGCGGCAGCTTCACACGGACCGGTTGCCGTAACGCTGGACAGCAACATTCATTATTACCGTCCCGGCCGCCTGGGCAAGACGCTGACCGCTTACGCTACCGAGCGCAAGCGCGGCCGCAGCACGGCGGTCTATCTGGTGGACGTGTATGACGACGAGGAAAAGCACGTTGCCGACGCTGTATTTACGATGTTCTATGCCGGGCATACGACGGAGGATATGCGCTATTGAGCGGTATTTCCCCTGCGATTATCCCGCCCCTGCTCGCCTGGTACGATGCAGGGCATCGCGACCTGCCCTGGCGTGCCCAGCCCACCCCCTACCGCGTGTGGGTAAGCGAAATCATGCTGCAGCAGACCCGTGTCGAGGCGGTGCGCGGATATTTTGACCGCTGGATGCAGGCGCTGCCCGATATCCCCGCCCTTGCTGCCGCTGAAGAAGCAGTCTATATGAAGCTGTGGGAAGGGCTTGGCTATTACAGCCGGGTGCGCAACCTGCACCGCGCTGCGGTCGATGTCTGCGCGCAGTACGGCGGCGAACTGCCCGCGGATTATGACAAGCTGCTCGCCCTGCCCGGCGTGGGCGACTACACAGCAGGCGCGGTCGCGTCCATCGCCTTCGGCATTCCGGTCCCAGCGGTGGATGGCAACGTGCTGCGTGTTGCCGCCCGGTTGGACAATGATTTTACGCCCATCACGGATGCCAAATATAAAAGGCAGGTACGCGGGCGCTTTGCCGCGCTCATGCCGGCGGACCGTCCGGGCGACCTCAACCAGTCGCTGATGGAGCTGGGCGCAACCGTCTGCCTGCCAAACGGCGCGCCGCGATGCGGCGACTGCCCCTTGCAGCACCTGTGCCTCGGCTGCCACCATGGCAATGCAGCCATGCTGCCCATCCGCACGGCAAAAAAGGCCCGGCGCGTGGAGAACCGCACGGTGCTGCTGGTGCGGTGCGGTACGCTGGTCGGCATTACGCGCCGCCCGGCGAACGGGCTGCTGGCCGGGCTATGGGAACTTCCTGCGCTCGAAGGGCATTTATCCCCGGACGAAACCCGCGCTGCACTTGCCGCGCAGGGCTGGCAGGTGCAGCATCTGCTGTCCCTGCGGCCTGCAAAACACGTTTTTACCCATGTGGAATGGCATATGAACGGCTACTATGTCGAACTTACCGCGCAGCCGGACGGGCTGACTTTTGTCTCCCCCGCCGACCTGCGCGCATCTTATGCGCTTCCCAGTGCATTCCGCTCCTTCCTTTCGGTCATAGAGGAGGAAATATGACGACGCAAACCGTAATCCACAACATCCCCCCGCTGTATGACCGCACCTCCCGTGTGCTGCTGCTTGGCTCCATCCCCAGCCCCAAATCCCGCGAGGCTGGGTTTTTCTACGGCCATCCGCAAAACCGCTTCTGGCGTGTGCTGGCCGCGGTATTGGGAGAAGAGCTGCCTGCAACCACGGAAGACAAACGTGCAATGTGCCTCAGGCACCACATCGCGCTGTGGGATACCATTGCCCGCTGCGACATCGCAGGCGCATCGGATACCAGCATCAAAAACGCGGTCCCAAACGACATCGGCCGCCTGCTGCGCGAAACTGAAATCGCGCGGATCTACGCCACCGGCGGCAAATCCGCCCAGCTGTACCGCAAGCTGGTCGAGCCGCAGACCCATGTCCCCATCATCCAGCTTCCCTCGACCAGCCCGGCGAACGCGGCCTGGTCGCTCGAACGGCTGATCGAGGCATACCGGGTCATCCTGTAAACGCAACCCTGAAGAAAGAAGGCCTTCCCTACGAACAAGGAGTTATTCCCCAATGCTGCCCTGAAAAAACTGATCTGGCCGCTTGTGCTCGAGCAGGTGCTCTCGATCACAGTCGGCCTGGCGGATACCATCATGGTGTCCTCGGTCGGTGAAGCGGCGGTTTCCGGCGTGTCGCTTGTCGATATGCTCAACGTACTTATCATCAACATCTTTTCCGCACTGGCGACCGGCGGCGCGGTCGTTGTGGCACAGCTGCTCGGCGCGCGTGAACGAAAACGCGCGTGCGACGCTTCGCGCCAGCTGTATCTGGTCGTAACCGTGATTTCGCTCTGCTTTGCCGTGCTGATTA
Organism: uncultured Butyricicoccus sp.; assembly: GCA_900557315.1. Lineage (GTDB taxonomy): Bacteria > Bacillota > Clostridia > Oscillospirales > Butyricicoccaceae > Agathobaculum. Next base: position 3,216 of record USSI01000102.1, read on the forward strand.
TGCTGTTCCGCGCACCGCTGCTGCGCCTGCTGTTCGGTTCGATCGAGGACGACGTCATGGACAGCGCGCTGACCTATCTGACCGTCAGCGTATTCTCCTACCCGGTGCTGGCGATCTACAACGCGGGCGCGGCCCTGTTCCGCGCGCAGGGCAACTCGCGTGTTTCCATGATGATTGCCGGGCTGATTAACGTGGTCAACCTGATCGGCAACTCGATTCTGATCTATGTGCTCAAATGGGGCGTCGCGGGCGCGGCGCTCTCCTCGCTCTTTTCGCGCGGCGTGGCGGCGGTGGTCATCACCGTGCTGCTCCTCCATCCGGAACACACGGTCTCGCTCCGCACCGGCACGCGCTTCCGCCCGGATTTTTCGCTGATCCGCCGCATTTTGCAGATCGGCGTACCGAACGGGCTGGAAAACAGCCTGTTCCAGCTGGGCCGCATCCTGGTCGTCAGCATCATCGCGCTGTTCGGCACCACACAGATCGCGGCAAACGCGGTTGCAAACAACTTGGACGCGATTGCGGTCATCCCCGGCCAGGCGATGAGCCTGGCGATGATTACGGTCATCGGCCAGTGCATCGGCTCGGGCGACGCCGACCAGGCGCGCTTCATGGCCAAAAAGCTGCTCAAAATCACCTATCTCATCAACGGCACCTGCTGTCTGCTGACTATTGCGGTCACGCCGCTTGTGCTCCGGATTTACAGCCTGTCACCCGAAGCGCTTTCGCTCGGCATGACGCTGATTTTCATCCACAACGGCTGCGCCGCGCTGATCTGGCCCGCCTCATTCACCCTGCCGAACGTGCTGCGCGCCGCCAACGATGTGCGCTATCCGATGGTCTGCTCGGTCGCCTCCATGATGCTGCTCCGCCTGGCAAGCGGCTATGTGCTTGCGGTCTGGTGCAATCTCGGCGCAATCGGCATCTGGATTGCCATGGTGGGTGACTGGCTCTGCCGCTCGGCCTGCTTTGCGCTGCGCTTCCGCGGCACCCGCTGGCTGCGGTTTGCACCGGGCGTACAGCTGGTCGCGCAGAGCGGCCGGCGCTGAAGGCACCGCGCCCGCCATCCCATACATAAAAAGGGAGAACCCGGTTCGGGTTCTCCCTTTTCTGATGCCGCGATATGCCGCGCAGGCGCGCTTTTTATACGTTGAAGCGGAACAGCACAACGTCCCCGTCCTGCATGACGTATTCCTTGCCCTCCGAGCGGACAAGGCCCTTTTCGCGCGCCGCCGCGAGCGAGCCAAGCTCGATCAGGTCCTTATAGTTGATGACCTCCGCACGGATGAAGCCGCGTTCAAAGTCCGAATGGATTTTGCCCGCCGCCTGCGGCGCCTTGGTGCCCTTTTCGATCGTCCAGGCGCGCACCTCCTGTTCGCCTGCGGTCAGGTAGCTCATCAGGCCGAGCAGGTCATAACAGACCTTAATCAGACGGTCCAGGCCGGACTCATGCAGGCCGAGTTCGGACAGGAACGTCTCTTTTTCCTCCGCGTCCATGCCCGCGATATCCTCTTCCAGCTTGGCGCAGATCGGCAGCACCATCGCGCCCTCTGCGTCCGCGATGGCCTGTACCGCCTTCAGGCGCTCGTTCTCCGCCGCATCACCGGTAAAGCCCGCCTCGTCCATGTTGGCAGCGTAAATCACCTTTTTCGCGGAAAGCAGGTCGCTCTCACCGACCACGCGGATGACGTCCTCGTCCTCGCCGAAGCCCTCGAAGGTGCGGGCAGTCTTGCCCTCCTCCAGATGCGCCTTAAGCGCTTCAAGGATTTCCACATCCTTGTTCAGCTTTTTATCCGCTTTGGCGGCCTTGCGGGTGCGCTCGAGGCGGCGCTCCAGATGTTCGATATCCGCCAGAATCAGCTCAAGGTTGATGGTTTCGATGTCGCGCGCCGGATCGACCGAGCCTTCGACGTGCACAATATTCTCGTTTTCAAAGCAGCGCAAGACGTGGACGATTGCGTCTACCTCGCGGATGTGGGACAGGAACTTGTTGCCAAGGCCCTCGCCCTTGCTCGCGCCGCGCACGAGACCCGCAATATCCACAAACTCCACCACGGCCGGGGTGGTCTTTTTCGCGTGGTACAGGTCGGTCAGCGGCTGGAGCCGCTCATCCGGGACGGCAACCATGCCAACATTGGGGTCAATGGTACAGAAGGGATAGTTTGCGCTCTCCGCGCCCGCCTGCGTGATTGCATTAAACAAGGTGGACTTGCCGACGTTGGGAAGCCCGACGATTCCTAATTTCATATATCTCTACATCTCCTTAAAAAATGCTGTATTTACAAGGTTTTTCGCACTTTGGCGTTTTGGCTACTACGCCATTTTTACGCCATTTACGCATGGACTTGTATGAAGTTATATCAACATACGCTACTGCGCTGAAATTGCTTGACCGCCTGATCCAGTGTTTCATCGGTCACATGGACATACCGATCCATTGTGGTTTTGATGCTGGCGTGTCCCAGCAGCTTTTGCAGCACTTTCGGCTGCATTCCGCTTTCAATCGCACGGGTTGCATAGGTGTGGCGCAGCGCGTGCATACAAAAACGGTTGATCCCCGCTTCATCGCAAAGCTTATAGAGGTGGGTATCATAGGAACTGTTTTTTGCCGGTTCCCCGGTACGCCAGTTGATAAAGACAAGATCACGCATGACCAGCCGGGAGATTGCCCCCGTTCGCCGGTCGATATATTCCAGTGTTT
>USSI01000103.1 GCA_900557315.1 uncultured Butyricicoccus sp.
ATCCGCCACATGGACAAAGGTTTCAAGGTGTGGATTATACATATGCCGCCGCCCTTCCTGTTTTGGGATATGATGTGCTGCAAAGCTGCAGATAGTGCACCGCAAATATTATTATAATGACTTTTTCGCTTTATTGCAAGAAAACACAGGGAAATGGCGGGGAAGCGGGCAGAAGAGCAAGATCGTTCTTGACAAATCTCTGACAAAATGCTACTCTAATATTTGCAAGGGAGCTTCTGTAAGAGGCTGAGAGGAGGTTTCATAACCTCGACCTTACCTGATTTGGATAATGCCAACGTAGGGATGCGAAACAGACGTTATCGCCGCATATTTTGCGGGAAAAGCGCACACAAGGGACATCCTGATGCAGGATGTCTTTTTTTGTATTCTTACATTTTACATAACTTTTGGAGGGGTTTTACATGAAAAAGGTGCTCACCATTGCCGGTTCGGACTGTTCCGGCGGGGCGGGCGTGCAGGCCGACCTGAAAACCATGGCGGCGCACGGTGTGTTCGGCATGAGCGTGATTGTGTCCGTGGTAGCGGAGAATACGGCGCGTGTGATCGACATTCAGGACATCAGCCCGAAGATGATCGAGGAGCAGATCGACGCAGTGTTCGAGGATATCGTGCCGGATGCGGTCAAGATCGGCATGCTGTCCTCGCCCGCGTGCATGCAGGCGGTTGCCGGAAAACTGGCACAGTACAAGCCGCAGCACGTCGTGATTGATCCGGTGATGTTCGCCAAAAACGGCGACGCGCTGATGGACCCGGCGTCGGTCGGTACGCTGATCGAATGCGTCCTGCCGCACGCTGAAATCCTGACGCCCAACATCCCGGAGGCGCAGTACCTTGCGGACATGCAGATCAGCACCCCGGAGGACATGGAGGAGGCAGCACGCCGTATCCATGCCAAGGGCTGCAAGAATGTGCTGGTCAAGGGCGGTAAAAACATGGCGGGCGCCGTGGACGTGCTGTACGACGGCACTACCTTCCGCCGCTACGAACTGGGGCAGATCAATACGCAGAACACACACGGAACAGGCTGCACGCTGTCGAGTGCGATTGCATCCAATCTGGCGCTTGGATATTCGATTGCGCAATCGGTGGAACGTGCCAAGGCCTATGTAACCGATGCGATCCGGCATGCGCCCGGCCTTGGGCATGGCTGCGGGCCGCTCAATCATTTCTGCCGTATTTTCCCTGAGGAGTGAGTGAAAATGAAAAAATCATCCGTTCGTAAATTGACACTTGCAGGCCTGCTGGTGGCGGTCGCCGTTGTAGGCAGCCTGTTTTCCATCCCGGTGCTCGGCTCCAAGTGCTCGCCCGTGCAGCATATGGTCAACGTGCTTGCTGCCGTCATGCTGGGGCCGTGGTATGCCTGCGGCATGGGCTTTGCCGCGGCGCTCATCCGCAACCTGCTCGGCTTGGGCAGCCTGCTTGCGTTCCCCGGCTCGATGATCGGCGCGCTGCTGTGCGGCCTGCTGTACAAACTGTGGCCCAAACTGCCGGTCGCGTATGTCGGTGAGGTGTTCGGCACTGGCATCCTGGGCGGTATGGCATCCTATCCGATTGCAGCTGTGCTGATGAACAATTCGGCTGCGGCGCTCTTTACCTTTGTGCCGTCCTTCCTGATTTCTACTGCTGTGGGCGCGGCGATCTCGGTGTTTGTACTGGCAGCGCTGGGGCGCACGCAGGTATTCGGCCAGATGAAGGAGGCGCTCCGGTGACGGATGCGATCCTGAAAGCTGCGCAGAACACCGCTGATGCGGCGCCGCTCGTGCACTCGATTACCAACAACGTGACCATAAACGACTGCGCGAACATCATCCTTGCCGCGGGCGGCACTGCCATCATGGCGCAGGACGAGCGTGAGGTCGAGGAAATCACGGCGCACAGCGACGCGCTTGTGCTCAACATGGGCGCATTGCGCGCACAGGAAGCCATGCTGCTCGCCGCGCGCGAGGCGAAACGGCTGGGGCACCCGGTCGTACTTGACCCGGTAGCCGCGGGCGCGAGCCGCCTGCGCAGTGAGATGTGCAGCCGCCTGCTGGCGGACGGGTTGGTTTCGGTGATCCGCGGCAACGCCTCGGAAATCCGCGCGCTCGCGGCAGGGGAGGAGCAGGCCTCCGGTGTGGAGGCGAATGCCATCGACCGCGTCACCGAGCAGAATTTAACCGAATCGACGGAGTGGCTGGCTGAATTCAGCCGGAAAACCGGCACGGTCGTCATGCTGACGGGCAAGATTGACCTGATTACCGATGGAAACCGTACCGCGGTGCTGCGCGGCGGCAGTGAACTCATGAGCCGGATCACCGGCGCAGGGTGTATGCTGACTTCGCTGACAGCGGCGTACTGCGGCGCGAATCCAAATACATTATTTGAAGCCGTTGCAGCGGCGTCGGGGGTGATGAAAGTATGCGGAACATTGGCCGAGCGGCGTGTGCGTGAAGAGATGGAGGGCACCGCTTCCTTCCGTACGCGCCTGATTGATGCGGTCAGCCTGCTCACAGCGGAACAACTGGCTGAGGGGCTGCGCATCCAACTTCTTTAAAAGCAACAACCAACAAGTGCTGCCGGCCGCAGGCCGTCAGTCAAACCGATTTCATTGGGGGTACCACCTTGAAAAACAATCAAACGACCGAGCGACTGCTCGCCGCGTCCCGCACGATCTGGGAGGGCTATCTGGCCCATCCCTTTGTGCAGGGCATTGCGGACGGCAGCCTTGCTGTAGACAAATTCCGTTTCTATTTATTGCAGGATTACCTGTATCTGTTCGACTATGCCAAGGTATTTGCGCAGGGTGTGGTCAAGTCACGTGAGCCGGAGGTGATGCGGACGTTTGCCGGGTATGTGGAAAGCATCCTTGGCGGCGAAATGAATGTCCACCGCGGCTATATGAAGCGCCTGGGCATCACCGAGGAGCAGGCGGAGACGGTCAAGCCGTCGCTGAGCAACCTGTCCTACACCGCGTATATGCGCGCGGTGGCGGCAGAGGAAGGCCCGGCGGAGATCATGGCGGCCGTACTGTCCTGCGCGCTCAGCTATGAGTACATCGCCAAGTGGATCGTCGCCAACTATCCGGACGCAGAAAAGCACGAGTTTTACGGCGAATGGGTGCAAAGCTACGCCAGCGAGGGGTATGCGGAGGAAAACGTGCGTCTGACGGCGCTGATGGAGAAGCTCGCTGAGGGCTACTCCGAGCAGCAGCTCCAGCATCTGACCGACATCTTCGTGGACTGCTCGCGCTATGAGGCGATGTTCTGGGACATGGCATGGCACGGGGCGATGTGAGCATGCTCGAGTTCCAAAATGTCGTTTTCCAGTACGACAGCGAGGATTTCAACATCATTGACGGGCTGTCCTTCCACATCGACAAGGGCGAGTTCGTGTCGGTGATCGGGCCGTCCGGCTGCGGCAAATCCACGATTTTCCGCCTGGTAAACCAGCTTCTGCCGCGTAAGAGCGGAGAAATACTGGTCGGCGGCGAGCGGATTGATGGGCGCCGCGGCTACTGCGGCTATATGCCCCAGCGCGACCTGCTGTTTCCCTGGCGAACCGTGGCGGGCAACCTGTGCCTGCCCATGGAGATCCGCGGCGGCATCAGCCGCGAGGAGATGGACAGGCGCACCGCGGAGACGCTCGAGCACGTCGGCCTTGCCGGCTGGGGGGATAAACAGCCGGACGAGCTGTCCGGCGGCATGCGCCAGCGCGCAGCGTTCGCGCGCACGCTGCTGACCGGCTCCGAGCTGCTGCTGCTGGACGAGCCGTTTTCCGCGCTCGACTTTTTGACGCGCATCACCATGCAGGAATGGCTGCTCGACCAGTGGGAGAGCGACCACAAGACCGTGCTGTTCATCACGCACGATGTGGAGGAAGCAATCTTCCTGTCAAACCGCGTGCTGGTCGTGGAGGAAACGCCGATCCAGCGGCTGGTCTCGTTTGAGGTGCCTGCGCCTTATCCGCGTACGCGCGCCTGCCTGACCGAGCCGAAAATGCTTGCCTTGCGCGAGCAGCTGATCGACCTGCTGCGGCGGGAGGGGACGGCATGAAAAAGAACGCCAACCTGCCCGCGTTGCTCTTCCTGTTTGTCCTGCTTATTTTCTGGCAGGCGGGCGCGATGGGCATGAACGCGGCTTACATCCTGCCGTCTCCCACGCAGATTCTGGTGCGTATGTGGGAACTGCGCGGCCCGCTGCTGACCGCCCATCTGCCTGCGACGCTGCTGTGCACGGGCATTGGCCTTGGCATCTCGATTGTGCTCGGCCTGCTGCTGGCGGTCTTGATGGACGCCAGCCCCGCGGCGGAAAAGATGCTGTATCCGCTTATCGTTGCGTCACAGACCATCCCGACGACCGCGCTCGCACCGCTGTTTGTGCTGTGGTTCGGCTACACGATCTGGAGCAAGGTGCTCGTGACCGTGCTCATCACCTTTTTCCCTATCGCCATCACGGTGTTCGACGGGTTCCGCTCGGCGAAAACCGATATGATTGATATGCTCAAAACCTTTGGTGCAGGGAAGAAGGACATCTTCCTGAAGCTCAAGCTGCCCGCGGCACTGCCGTACTTTTTCTCAGCCATCAAAATGGCGATCCCGCTGTCCATCATCGGCGCGGCGATCGGAGAATGGCTGGGCGCGCAGGCGGGGCTGGGCTACTTCAGCCGCCGTATGATGACCCAGCTGGACGGAGCAGGCGTATTTGCGCCCATCGTGCTGCTGAGTGTGGTTGCGATGCTTGCGGTTGCGGTCGTGTCATGGATCGAGAAAAAGGTTGTCACCTGGCGCGGCAGTTTATAAGGCAATACCATTTTTACAAATAGAAAGGAACGGAATCATAGATGAAAAAGAGGATTTTCGCTGCACTTGCGGCGTGCACATTGCTGCTTACCGGCTGCACTGCCGGGCAGAATGCCGATGCAGACAATAACGACGCCGCACAGACTGACGGAGAACTGCGCGAACTGACCGTCGTGCTGGACTGGTACCCGAACGCACTGCATGCTTTCCTGTATCAGGCGGAGGAGGCCGGGTACTTTGCGGAAGAGGGCCTGACCGTCAACATCCAGCCGCCTGCGGGCGTCAATGATGCGATGAGCATGGTCGCGGCAGGGCAGGCGGACATCGGCCTGTATTACCAGCAGGACGTCATCCAGGCGCGTGTCGAGCAGGACGTGCCGGTCAAGTCGATCGGCGCGGTTGTGCAGGGGCCGCTGAACATTATCCTTTCGCTTAAGGAGAAGGACATCACGGAGCCTGCTGATCTGGTGGGCAAGACCATTGGCTACGCGGGTACGGAGCTGTCCGAGGCGCTTGTGCGCAGCATCATGGAGAACAGCGGCGTCGATCCTTCGAGCGTGGAGATGATTGACGTGGGCTTTGACCTGATGAGCTCTATGGTGACGGGCAATGTGGACGCGACCATTGGCTGCCTGGTCAATCACGAAGTACCGCAGATGGAGAAGGAAGGCTTTGAGGTCAATTACTTCTTCCCGGACGATTTCGGCGTGCCGCAGTATTACGAAGGCATCTTCCTGGCAAACGATACCATGATCGAACAGGAATCCGATGTGCTGGCAGGCTTCCTGCGTGCATGCGAAAAGGGCTTTGAGGACTTCAGGAACAATACGGACGACGTTCTGCAGGTGCTGCTGGACAATCAGGACGAATCCAACTTCCCGCTTGATCCGGACGTGGAAAAGCAGTCCTGCGATACGCTGCTTCCGCTGATGGAGACCGCGGACGCAGCCTTCCTCAGCCAGACCGAGCAGTGCTGGCAGGAAAATATCGACTGGATGTATGACGAAGGGCTGATTTCGGAGAAACCGGACGTATCCGAGGTTATGGCGACGATCGAATTCTGACTTCTCGGAATGGACAGCACCCCGTTT
>USSI01000104.1 GCA_900557315.1 uncultured Butyricicoccus sp.
TGCGGGGCGCGCCGCCTTTTTCGCGGGCGCGGGCGGCTTTTCGCCGCGGTTCGGGCGGATCAGGCATTCCTTTCCGAAGCCGATCAGATCATCGCGGCCGGCCTTTTTGAGCGCCGCGAGCACGATCGGGCGCTTGTCCGGCCTGCGCCATTGCAGCAGCGCGCGCTGCATGGCCTTTTCCTCGGGCGTTTTGGCCACATAGACCGGCTTCATCGTGCGCGGGTCGATCCCGGTGTAATACATCGCGGTCGAGAGCGTGCCCGGGGTGGGGTAGAAGTCCTGCACCTGCTCGGGCATGTAGCCGACCTTGTTCAGGTACTCGGCAAGCATAATCGCATCGTCCAGCGTCGCACCCGGATGGGAGGACATCAGGTAGGGCACAAGGTACTGCCTGCGGCCCAGCTTCTGGTTGATGCGGGCATACCGCTCGCGGAACTGCTCATATACAGAGAATGATGGCTTGCCCATATAATACAGAGCGTTATCGCTCATGTGCTCGGGCGCGACCTTGAGCTGGCCCGAGATATGGTGCTCGACCAGCTCGCGGAAGAACGCATCGTTGCGGTCGGCCATCATGTAGTCGTAGCGCAGGCCCGAGCGTACGAACACCTTTTTGACGCCCTCGATCTGCCGCAGTTCGCGCAGCAGGTTGAGGTAATCCGTGTGGTCGGCCTCGAGGTTTTTGCACGCAGAGGGGAACAGGCAGCGCTTGTTTTTGCACAGGCCGTGCTCCTCCTGCTGCTTGCAGGAGGGGAAGCGGAAGTTTGCGGTCGGGCCGCCGACGTCGTGGATATAGCCCTTGAATCCGGGCATCTGCGCGATCTGTTTCGCCTCCGCGATCACGCTTTCGTGGCTGCGCGTCTGGATATACCGCCCCTGATGGAAGGCGAGCGCGCAAAAGTTGCACGCGCCGAAGCAGCCGCGGTTGTGGATGATCGAAAACTGTACCTCCTGGATGGCGGGCACGCCGCCCAGCGCCTCATAGGACGGGTGGTAGGTGCGCATATAGGGCAGGGCGTAGACGTGGTCCATCTCTGCGGTGGTCAAGGGCTTCGACGGTGGGTTTTGGATCAGCACGCGCTTGCCGTGGCGCTGTAAGAGCGCCTTGCCGCGCACATGGTCCTGCTCGTCGTACTGCGTTTTGACCGAGCGGGCGTAATCGGCCTTATCGGCGCAGACCGCTTCATAGGACGGGCACTCGACCGCATCGAACGCCAGCCCGTCCGTGCCGTGCGCCATGTATGCCGTGCCGCGCACGCCCACGCACGCGTCTGCGCCCTTTTTGCCGTGCTTCAAGTTGTTCGCCAGCTCGAGCACCGAACGCTCGCTCATGCCGTACATCAGCCCGTCCGCGCCGGTGGACTCCAGGATGGAGGGCATGACGCGGTCGGCCCAGTAGTCGTAATGCGCAAAGCGGCGCAGGCTGGCCTCAATGCCGCCGAGATAGATCGGCACATCCGGGAACGCGCGCCGCGCGAGCATGGAGTAGACCGTTACCGCGCGGTCAGGGCGCTTGCCCGCCTTGCCGCCGGGGGTATAGGCGTCGTCCGAGCGGCGTTTTTTCGCGGCCGTGTAGTGCGCGACCATGGAGTCGATGTTGCCGCCGTTGATGAGCACTGCATAACGCGGACGGCCCATCTCGATAAAGTCGCGTTCATCGTGGAAATCCGGCTGGCTGAGGATTGCGACCTTGTAGCCCGCGTCCTCCAGAACACGCGAGATGATCGCCGTGCCGAACGAGGGGTGATCGACATAGGCGTCGCCGGTGACGAGCAGGAAATCGCAGTAGTACCAGCCGCGATCATGCATATCCTGTTTGGAAATCGGGAGAAAACCGTTCATAAATCCCCTTTCGCTTTACAAAGCAGGTCGGTTTTGTTATTATACAAGCAAGGCACTGTCGCATTCGGCAGGCGGTTGACCGCACTCCATCGAAGGGAGTGTGATGTTTATGGAACAGATTTTGCAGATTGTTTTATTACTTATTCTGCTGGAAATCATAAAAACCATAAAAAAATAACCGCCCTCCGACCAAAGATTGCGGTTATTTTTTGTGAAATAAAACGTAGCTGAGGTCAACCGTCTGTCGGCAGTGCCTCTTCTACTTTCATTATAACGGATCTGCACCGTTTGTCAAGCCCATGCCTCAGTTATCGAGGTAGAACTGCACCAGCTCCTGCATCAGCTCGTCGCGGTCGATCTTGCAGATCAGGCTGCGCGCGTTGTTGTGGTTGGTGATGTACGTCGGGTCCTCGGAGAGGAGATAGCCTACGATCTGATTGATCGGGTTATACCCTTTCTCCTTAAGCGCGTCATATACTGCGGTCAGCGTGCGCTTCATTTCCTTGTTGGACTCGTCTACAAGGCTGAATTTTCTTGTGCCGTCGAGCATGTCTGTCTCCTTTCCGATCCTACCGGGTTGGTTTTTTGCTATAAACAGCATAATACAAACCCGGCAAAAAGTAAAGCCTTATCCGATGAAAAACGGGGCAAAATCTTTTGCCAGAGCTGGAAAGAGTGTACCCGATTGGCAGGCGGACGGGAATTTGCCGCTGATATCGCCGCGCCGCATACAAGAAGGGGGACCCGGCGGGGGTCCCCCTTTTTCCTTCAGCAGCGGATGCTGCGTGTATGCAGTGAAGCGGACTTAGCTGCGCAGTGCTGCGCCGAAGTCCTTCTCAAGCGCCGCCAGCGCGTTCTTCATCGCCTTGTCGCATTCCTCATCGGTCAGCGTGCGGTCGGGCGCGCGCATGGAAAGCGAGTATGCGACCGACTTCTTGCCCTCCGGGATGCCCTTGCCCTTGTACACGTCGAACAGCTTGACCGACTCCAGGATTGCGCCCGCCGCCTTTTCAATGGCAGCCTGCATGGAGGCCGCCGGGACGGCGTTGTCCACCAGCACCGCGATATCGCGGGTCGAAGCCGGGAACTTGGGCAGCGGATGGTACAGCTTGACCGGGTCAATGGCCGCGAACAGCGCATCCATGCGCAGTTCAGCCGCCAGAACCTCGCCGGACAGGCCGTAGCGGCCTGCAACCGTCGGATGGATGGTGCCGAATACGCCGGCCTGCTCGCCGCCGATCAGCACGTTTGCGCAGCGGCCCGGGTGGTAGGACGGGTTTTCCTTTTCCGGCACGAACTGCACGTCTTTGATGTTCAGCTCGCGGCAGATTGCTTCGACCACGCCCTTGAACTGGAAGAAGGACAGGCGGCCGTACGAGCCGAGCGTGAGCACCTTTTCCTCGTGCGGGAGCACATCCGGGTCAGCCTTGCCGTCCTTGACAGACGGGGTGTAGACCGTACCCAGCTCATAGAGCGAAGCGGTCGGGTTGCGGTGCGCATGGTTGTGCGCGAGCGATTCCAGCATGGAAGGCAGTACAGTTGTGCGCATGATGCTGAAATCCTCGCCCAGCGGGTTCAGGATGGTGGTGGAGATGCGGCGCGGGTCGTCTTCGGACCAGCCGATCATGTCGTAGAACTTGGGGGAGATGAACGAGTGGCTCATCGCCTCGTCAAAGCCCGCCTCGCGGCAGACCAGGGACGCGGCGCGCTCGGCCTGCTGCTTGGGCGTATACTCGCCCTGTACCATTTCGCCCGCATACAGCGTGGTCGGGATTTTGTCATAGCCGTACATGCGCGCAACTTCCTCTGCCAGATCGCACATGCGCGCGATATCCGTGCGGAAGCTCGGCACGATGACCTCGCCGTTCTCGACCGTGAAGCCCAGCTTCTCGAGGTAAGCCTGCTGCTCCGCGTCGGACAGCGACAGGCCGAGCAGGCCGTTCATCTTGTCCGGCTCGAAGGGCAGGCGCTTGGGGGTGGGGTCGGAGTTGTCCACGTCGATGATGCCGTCGATGACCTCGCCTGCGCCGAGCTGTTCGACCAGCTCACAGGCGCGGTTGACCGCGTCGAGCGTCATGCGCGGGTCAAGGCCCTTCTCAAAGCGGCCGGACGCCTCGGTGCGCATGCCGAGCGCCTTGGCGGTCACGCGGACGGTCGCGCCGTGGAAGCAGGCGGACTCGAACACGACGGTCCTGGTGTCGTCCTCGATTTCGGAGTTCGCGCCGCCCATGACGCCTGCGACCGCAACCGGCTTGTCGTTGTCGCAGATGGCGAGCATCTTGTCGGTCAGGTCGTGGTCCACGCCGTCCAGCGTCTGGATGGCCTCGCCGTCCCGCGCGCGGCGCACGACGATCTTGCCGTCCGACAGGCAGGAGTAATCGAACGCGTGCATGGGCTGGCCGTACTCGAGCATGACATAGTTGGTGATATCGACGATGTTGTTGATCGGGCGCACGCCGGAGGCATGCAGGCGCTCGCGCATCCACGCGGGCGACGGCTCGATCTTGATGTTGCGCACCAGGCGCGCGGTGTAGCGCGGGCACAGGTCGGGGTCCTTGACCTCGACCGACATATATTTGTTGATGTCGTCGCCCACGCCCTTGACAACCGGGGCATTCACATGGAACGGGCGGTCAAAGGTCGCGGCGGTTTCGCGCGCAAGGCCGATGACGCTCAGGCAGTCCGGGCGGTTGGAAGTGATCTCGAAGTCCGCGACATAGTCGTCCAGACCGAGCACCTTTTTGATGTCCTCGCCGACCGGGGTGCCTTCGGGCAGGAACAGGATGCCGTTCTCGCACGCATAGGGGACGCAGCCGTGCGTCAGGCCCAGCTCCTGGAACGAGCACATCATGCCGTTCGAGACCTCGCCGCGCAGCTTGCCCTTGGTGATCTTGACCCCGCCGGGCAGGGTGGATTTGTGCAGCGCGACCGGGCAGATTTCGCCGACCGATTCGGGCGTCACATTGGGCGCGCCGGTGACGATCTGGACGGGTTCTTCCTTGCCCACATCGAGCTGGCAGATTTTGAGATGGTCGGAGTCCGGATGATCGACGACGGACAGGACCTTGCCGGTCACGACGTTTTCGATCTCCGCGCCGAGGTAGTAGACCTCCTCGACCTTGGAGCCGGACATGGTAAGCTTGGCGTCATACTCTTTGGGCGTGACGCCGGAAATATCGGTATAATCCGAAAGCCAGGAAAGCGGTAATTTCATTTTACAAAATCTCCTCTCTTAAAATTGATGCAGGAACCGCACATCATTTTCATAAAAGAGGCGGATGTCGTCGATTTTGAACCGGCCCATGACCGTGCGTTCCAGGCCGATGCCGAACGCATAGCCCGAATATTCCTCCGGGTCGATGCCGCTGGTCTCGAGCACCTTGGGGTGCACCATGCCGCAGCCGAGGATTTCGATCCAGCCCTCGCCCTTGCAGAGCGGGCAGCCCGCGCCGTGGCAGCGGTAGCACTGGATGTCCATTTCCGCGGACGGCTCGGTGAACGGGAAGTGGTGCGGGCGGAAGCGGACGACCGTGTCCTCGCCGTAGAGCTTTTTGGCAAACAGCTCAAGGATGCCCTTGAGGTCGCTCATACGGATGCCCTTGTCAACGACCAGGCCCTCGATCTGGTGGAACAGCGGGGAGTGGGTCGCATCGACCGCGTCCGAACGGTAAACTCTGCCGGGCGCAATGATGCGGATCGGCGGCTTTTTCTGCTCCATCGTGCGCACCTGCATGGGCGAGGTCTGCGTGCGGAGCACAACGTTATCCGAAATATAGAAGGTATCCTGCGTGTCGCGCGCGGGGTGGTCCTTCGGGATGTTGAGCGCTTCGAAGTTGTAGTGGTCAAGCTCGACCTCCGGGCCTTCTGCAATCGAAAAGCCGAGGCCGATGAAGATTTCCTTGAGTTCATCGAGCACGATGTTCAGCGGGTGCTCCTTGCCGATCACGACCTCCTCGCCCGGCAGGGTGACGTCGATGGTCTCCGAAGCAAGCTTGTGCGCGAGCGCGGCCTGCGCGATGACCTCTTTCTGCT
>USSI01000105.1 GCA_900557315.1 uncultured Butyricicoccus sp.
GGCGCCCAGCGTCAGCTGACGCGCCAGGCAGTATTTGCTGATAGACAGCTCCGGCCGATGGACTTCGTCGAGCAGGTCTTTGATGTAGCTGAGCAAAAATCCGTTGTATTTGACCTCCAGCACCATGTGGAACGGGTCCATCACCGGAAACTGCGGCAAATTGCGCGAAAACAGATCAAAAGATGTCTCCGTGCCGGTGATACGGCTGTCCAGCGTGATGCGGATGTGGTTTTCCCGGGCAATATAGGCCTGCCGCAGGTACTCGACAACCGCCTTCGGTCGGTAGCAGCGGCAGTGCAGCAGACCGTAGCACTCTGCGGCGAACGGATCGTCATACTGCGTGAGCGGACGGTAATCCCCGCGGCACAGGCGCTCTGCATCCGCGCGGGAGACGCGCAGCGACCGCTTGCGCTGATAGGGTCCCTGCTTCTGCTTGATCTCCAGCATGGCGAAATCCGCGTCCGGACTGTATGCCCGCAGGCGGATCTTGCGCCGCAGCTCAAGGCCGTCCACCTTGTCGGAAAAATCCTGATCATCCAGCGTATCAAAGTAAAGTGAGCGGATCCGATAGCCCTGCGCGCCGTTGTGCGTATCCCGCAGCATCAACCGGTCGAGCCGGGCGCGAAGCATGGCGCCCTGTGCCGCGTCGATCGGATATTTCTTTTCCTGCCGCAGCACTTCGTTCATATCACCGCGCCCCCTTTCAGCAAAATTCGGATAACGGAATCGTGTCAATATGCCTCGTACATAATGTGTGTTATATCTACGGCCTGCTGACAGCTATTCCATAATTCTTTCGCAATAGGCATAATACATCAATTTTGCAGTAAAGTCTACCTTGGCACTGGAATTTTTCTTAAAAAATAGCTTCCTGATCTGCGGATTCCGTCCAAATTATGAATATTGTCCTAAGAAATTGAACCAAATCATAATTTCGGTCGTGTTTTCTGATCCGCCGTATCAAGCGCTTGCAAAGGGCTGACGCATTCGCTATAATAAAAATGTGAATTTCACTAAAATAATGGACAAAGCGAGGTCCAGTTTTATGGCAACGTTGAAAGAATTATCCGAGCACACCGGCTATTCCATCACGACTATCTCTCGCGTGCTGAATAACGACCCGACCATGAGCGTGAGTGATGCGACCCGTGCGGCTATTTTGGAGGCGGCAGGAGCGCTTAACTATAAAAAGCCTTCGCCCCGGCAGCGCCGCGATGCAGCCGGTCATCTGTGCTTTGCGGTGGCAGAGATGCTCTCGCCGGTCGAACAGCTCAAGGACCCCTATTATCTGTATCTGAAAAACCACGCGGTGCAGCACTGTCTGGATCTGGGACACAGCACGGTCTCACTCGTCGAGTCCGACGGCAGCTATCAGCTGATGGGCAGCGAGGCAGTCAACGGCATTCTGGCGATCGGGATTTTTTCCGAAGATCAGATCGCCGCACTCAGCGCGCTGCACAACAATCTGGTGTTCCTCGATTCTGCGCCAGATGAGCTGCGGTTTGATTCCGTAGTGATCAATTTCAAGCTGGGCGTAGAGCAGGCGCTCGACAGGCTGGTCGCACATGGACACCGCCGGATCGGCTTTTTGGGGCCGGACCGCAAGCTGGATGAACGCAAACGTCCCGCGCCTGAGGTGCGCCGGCAGTATTTCATCGACTTTATGACCGCGCAGGGGCTGTTTTCTCCCGATCTGTTGATCGAGGCGGAGATGACTGCGGCGGATGCTTATCAGACCATGCGCAGCCGCCTGCAGAATGGCGGTGCGTTGCCAACTGCGCTGTTGGCAGCCAACGAGGAGGCTGCATTCGGCGCAATGCGTGCGCTGCGCGAGGGGGGATTGCGCGTACCGGAGGATATGTCCGTGATCGGATTCAACGATACCCCGCTTTCCGAGCTGACTGATCCGCCGCTGACCAGTATCAGCACTCATGTAAAAATGATGAGCTGCGTGGCTGTCGACCTGCTGGTCCAGCGGACGCATAAGGCGCACGACGCTGTGCCGCTCAAGATCGTCGTCCCGCCGATGCTGATCGAACGGGCGAGCGTCAGTTCCTTAACCGAATAATTACACAATGTCCACCTGATCAAAGGACGCCGATACGGCGTCCTTTTTTGTTGTCGTATTTACTAAAAATCAATGCATATTTTTAGCTATGTTTTTTAGTAAAATTTATTGAAATTATAAGTAAAAGTGTTATACTGTGAACAAGCAAGAACAGTGAGAGACGACAAAAGAAAAGGGGGATGAAAAATCATGTTGGCGCAAAATATCATGCAGAATAAGCTGTCAAACGGCGCATTGGATGATAACCTTCGCACAGTATATGGAACAGGTGTCGATTTGGAAATGCAGCGTGCGCGCCTGTCGAATTTAGTAAAATTCTACGAGCAAGCATTCGGCGGCGAAGATGCTGTCGGCCTTTTCTCCGGACCGGGGCGCACCGAGCTGGGCGGCAACCACACCGACCATCAGCATGGACGGGTGCTTGCGGCGGCAGTCAGTCTAGACGCGGTTGCTTGCGCCGCACCAAACGGAACACAGGTCGTGTGTATTTTGTCAAGCGGATATCCGCGCATCACGGTGGATCTGGACGATCTGACACCGCGCGAAAAGGAGCAGCAGTCCTCGATCGCGCTGGTGCGCGGCGTTGCGGCGCGGATCGCCTCGATGGGCTATACGCTGGGCGGATTCAACGCAGTGATCGAATCGACCGTGCTGGGCGGTTCGGGGCTGTCCTCCTCCGCCGCTTATGAAATACTAATTGGCGTGATCTTCAACCATCTGTTCTGAGGTGACGAGCTGCAGCCGGTCGATCTGGCGCTGTGCGGCCAGTATGCGGAAAATGTGTATTTTGGCAAGCCCTGCGGCCTGATGGATCAGCTGGCAAGCGCAGTCGGCGGTATTGTAGCGATCGACTTCCGCAGCCCTATGCAGCCGGATATACGCCGGATCGGATTTGATCTGGAGCAGTCGGGATATTCGCTGTGCGTAATCGATACGGGCGCCGATCATGCCGACTTGACCGACGAATATGCTGCGATCCCGGCAGAGATGTCGGCGGCCGCCCGCTGCTTCGGCAAGGAATACCTACGGGATGTGGAGGAAGCCACGTTCTGGAAGCGGTTGAACGAGGTGAGGACGCAGGCAGGCGACCGTGCTGCGTTACGTGCCATGCATTTTTTTGCTGATAACCGCTATGCAGAGGAGGAAGCGGACTGCCTGACACAGGGGGAGGTCGATTCCTTCCTTGCTCTGGTGCGGCGTTCGGGCGCATCGTCCGCGCAACTGCTGCAGAATTTGTACTGTACTGCGCAGCCGCAGGAGCAGGCAGTGACCGTGGCGATCGCTCTGGCCGAGCATCTGCTCGGTGGAGACGGTGCAGTCCGCGTACACGGCGGCGGCTTTGCCGGCACGATCCAAGCCTATGTGCCCCGACAAAAAGAAACCGCCTTCCAGCAGGGTATGGAAGCGGTGCTGGGACAGGGTTGCTGCCACTTTCTCCGGATCCGTCCGGTCGGAGGCGCCGTGCTGGCGTGAGAAAAGGCATTTCCTCCCTGCCGCGCGCAGGGAAAGATAAACACCAATGCATAAGGAGGTTCCTACTATGGCAATTCTTGTACTGGGCGGTGCGGGCTACATCGGTTCGCACACCGCACGCGCACTGGTCGAGACCGGTCGCGATGTGGTCGTAGCGGACAATCTGGAGACCGGCTTCCGTGCGGCTGTACCGGCGAAGGCCCGTTTTTACGAGGGCGACATCCGCGACCGCGCCTTTCTTGACCAGCTGTTCGAAGCGGAGCAGATCGAGGGCGTGATCCATTTTGCAGCCAATTCGCAGGTCGGCGAAAGCATGAAAAAGCCGCTCAAGTATTATGACAACAATCTGTGCGGCACCAAGACCCTGCTGGACAGTATGGTCGCGCACAATGTGCTCAAGATCGTCTTTTCTTCGACCGCCGCGACCTACGGCGAACCTGAGCGCGTGCCCATCCTCGAGACCGACCGCACCGAGCCGACCAACTGCTACGGTGAGACCAAGCTGTCCATGGAAAAGATGATGAAGTGGGTCTCGGTCGCGCATGGGCTGCATTATGTGGCGCTGCGCTACTTCAATGCCTGTGGCGCGCAGCCGGACGCTTCGATCGGCGAGGCGCACGATCCGGAGACCCATCTGCTGCCGCTCATCCTGCAAGTGCCAAACGGCCGGCGCGAAGCAATCTCGATCTTCGGCGACGACTACCCCACCCCGGATGGCACCTGTATCCGTGACTATATCCATGTCTGCGACCTTGCGCAGGCGCACATTCTGGCGCTCGACTACCTGCTCGCAGGCGGCGACAATAACGTGTTCAATCTGGGCAACGGCGTGGGCTTCTCGGTCAAAGAGGTCATTGAGGAAGCGCGCCGGGTGACCGGCCATCCGATCCCTGCCAAAATTGAAGCACGCCGCGCAGGCGATCCGGCGCAGTTGATCGCCTCGAGTGAAAAAGCCAAATCGGTGCTTGGCTGGAAGCCGCAGTATGACGGCCTGCATACCATCATCGAGACCGCGTGGAACTGGCACAAGTCCCATCCACACGGCTACGAAGCGTAAGGGAGGCTGCATAATGATCGACACCGCTGTTGCCCGTCTGGTCCGCTATGCGGAGCAAAAAGGGTTGATCGCGCCAGAGGACCATATCTGGGCGGTCAACACCCTACTTGAAGCGCTGCAGTTGGACGCTTACGAGGAGCCCGTGCTGGACGACTCCCCCATTGACCTGCCCGCTGTGCTGGATGAGCTGATGGACGACGCGCACGCCCGCGGCGTGCTGGAAAACGACTCGATCGTTTACCGCGATTTGTTTGATACCAGCCTGATGGGCCGCCTGACGCCGCCGCCGCGCGAAGTCATTGCCAAATTCCATGCGCTATATGCAGAAAACCCGGTGCATGCGACCGACTGGTATTACCGCTTTAGTCAGGATACCAATTACATCCGCCGCGACCGGATCGCAAAGGACGTTCAGTGGAAAACACCGACCGAATACGGTGAGCTGGACATCACGATCAATCTGTCTAAGCCGGAAAAAGATCCAAAAGCGATCGCAGCGGCGCGCAACCTGCCGGCAGCTGCCTATCCCCGCTGCCAGCTGTGCACGGAGAACGAGGGCTATGCCGGCCGGGTCAACCATCCCGCGCGTCAGAACCACCGCATCATCCCGATCACGATCGACGGACAACCTTGGTTTTTGCAGTACTCCCCCTATGTGTATTACAACGAGCACTGTATCTGCTTAAATTCCGTGCACACCCCGATGAAGATCGACCGTGCCTGCTTCCGCAAGCTGCTCGATTTCGTCAGCCAGTTCCCGCATTATTTTGTCGGCTCCAATGCCGACCTGCCCATTGTCGGCGGCTCTATTCTGGCGCACGACCATTTTCAGGGCGGTCATTATGAATTTGCGATGGCCAAAGCGCCGGTCGAAACGGTACTGTCCTTCCCCGGATTTGCGGATGTGCGCGCGGGCATTGTTAAGTGGCCGATGTCGGTTATCCGGCTGGACTGCGCCGATCCGGCGCGGCTTGTTGAGTTGGCGGACCGCATCCTGACCGCGTGGCGTGTCTATACAGACGAAGACGCGATGATCCTTTCTGAGACGGACGGCGTGCCACACAATACGATCACGCCGATCGCTCGCCGACGCGGCGCGGAATATGAACTGGATCTTGTGCTGCGCAATAATTTAACCACTCCCGAACACCCGCTCGGGCTGTATCATCCGCACGCCGAACTCCACCATATCAAAAAGGAAAACATCGGCCTGATCGAGGTCATGGGTCTGGCCGTTCTGCCTGCGCGTC
>USSI01000106.1 GCA_900557315.1 uncultured Butyricicoccus sp.
GGCGCGCCGGTGCCCAGGTTGACGATCGCGTCCTGCGGCAGTTCCATTGCAGCGCGGCGGGCGAGGATTTTCTTCGCATCCAGCGGGATGGGCGGGATGGCGTCCACCGGGATGCGGAATTCGCCGGTCAGCGCGCCGTCGTACGGCATGCCGAGGCACTGCATGTTTTCTTCTTCCGTGCCGACAACGACCGAGTCAACATAGATACCCGGGATCGCGACCAGCTTGGGGTCGAGCGAGCCGCCCTGTACGATCTTTTCGACCTGTACGATGACCTTGCCGCCCGAGTTCTTGCAGGCCTGCGCCATTGCGGTGACGTCCAGCGGGCCAATCTCTCTATGTACGGTGCAGTTGCCGTATTCGTCGCAGTAGGAAGCGCGCAGGAACACGACATTGATCGGGAAGCCCTTGTAGAGCAGGCGCTCCTGCCCCTCGATATTGACGATCTTGACCAGGTCTTCCGTGGTCTTTTCGTTGAGCTTGCCGCCGCCGTTGCGCGGATCCACAAAGGTCTTCAGGCCGACGTGGGTGATGGTGCCGATGTTGTGCGCCGCAATATCGCGGTACATATGCGAAATAACACCCTGCGGCAGGTTATATGCTTCGATCTTGTTGGCAAGTGCCAGATCACCCAGGCGGGGCGCACGGTCCCAGTGGCCGCCGATGACGCGCTTGACCATGCCTTCGTGGCCGTAGTGGTCGCCGCCGGTACCATCGCGGTGGCCCTGGCCTGCCGCAAAGAACAGGGTCAGGTCCTTCGGATGGCCGGTTTCAAGAAAGCGCTTTTCGAGCGCTTTGGACAATGTCTCCGGGCAGGCACAGCTGACGAAGCCGCCGGTGGCAATGGTATCGCCATCCTGCACCTTGAGAGCAGCCTCTTCCGCGGAGATAATGCTTACTTTCTTCATCTTTATCATCCTCCTCTATATCAATGCAACCTTAATTCGCAAGAGGTTACTTTTCTGACGCAATCTGCTCGATTTCCCGAATCGCATCTGCAATCTGCGATGATTCGGTAATGATTACGCGGTGCGCGGCGTCGATTTCCTCATACAGGTAGGGACAGCCGGTGCAGCCGCGGATGATGAGCAGCACATCATATGAGGCGCCGTCTTCCGGATAGGAGAATTCGGCGGCGCCGGAGAGGGAGGAGCGCACGGTTTGATAAGCCTCGCCGCGGTCATAGCGCGGGTTGCAGCCACCGCAGAATTTTACGGTGCAACGCAGCATGGCGCGTTTTCCCCCTTCTTTTTTTGTAAAAAGTGCGAACATAGGCACTCACAGAAGTACCATGAGTGCCTATGATATGCTCAGAGATTACTGGATGCGGGCAATCTTCTTGGCCAGTTCCTTCTTCATCTCAAGGTTGGACTGACGGGCAATCATGATGCGCTGTGCCTGCGGCGAGCCTGCGCCGTGCATGGACTCAGGCAGGTAGCCGACAGCAGCCGTACCCATGGTCATGTTCTCGATCAGGCGGAGGACACGCATGCGGTCCTCGGTCGGAACGCTTGCCACGCCCTTGAGGTACTTCTCGATGTAATCGTGGGTCGCCGGGTTGCGGTAGTCCGCCTCAGACGGCTGGGTTACCATCAGGCCGCCCGCGAGGTCCTGCGCCAGACGCGCAATGTCGTACGGGAAGCGGGTGACGTTCTGCTTGCACACGTTTGCCAGCAGCAGGTCAATGAGGTAGTTGCCGGCCTTGGTCTTAGTGCCCTGGCTGGAGCATGCGATGCCGCAGCAGTACAGAGTCTCGTTCAGGTGGGTCATCTCGATGATCTTATCCTTGACGTGGGACGCCTTCGCGCAGCCCGCCATCTCGGTTGCCAGCGCGGTCGCGCCGATCAGCACGTCGCCTACGCCGACCTTGCAGCCGCCGTAAGACTGGCGGTGATAGCCTGCGAAGCGCTCTACCATCATGCCGGCGAATGCGGTCTCGCCATTGAGGAAGATCATATCGTTCGGGATGAATACGTGGTCAAAGATAACCAGCACTTCGTGGCCGCCGTATACCTTGTTGCCAACGTCGATATCGTTGTATTCCTCCAGCTTGCGGGTATCGCAGGACTGGCGGCCGTAGATCAGGGTGATGCCTTCGGAATCCGTCGGGACCGCAAAGGAGATTGCGTAATCCTCGTCGCCCTCGCGCATGGAGATGGTCGGCATGACCAGAACCTCGTGCGAGTTGATAAAGCCGGTCTGATGTGCCTTTGCGCCGGTGACGTAAACGCCGTCCGGGGTGCGCTCGACAACGTGCAGGAATAGGTCGGGATCGGCCTGCTTGGAAGGAGCGAGCGAACGGTCGCCCTTGACGTCGGTCATTGCGCCGTCAACCGCGAGGTCCTCTTCCTGTACACGGGTCAGGAACTTGATGAAGTTCTCGTGGTAATGGGTGCCGCAGGCCTCGTCGGTCTCGTAAGTAGAGGAGAAAACAGCGTTCATAGCGTCCATGCCGACACAGCGCTGGAAGCAGGCTGCGGTCTTCTGGCCGAGCAGGCGCTGCATCTTGACCTTCTTAATGAGGTCGTCCGTGGACTGGTGCATATGGGTGAAACGGTTGATTTTCTTGCCGGTGATGTGGCTGGTTGCAGTCATCAGATCTTCATACTGGGGATCTTCAGCCAACTCGTAGGTCGCTGCAAAAGAGTTGAGCGAGGGGCGGATGACCGGGTTGTCTACCGGGTTTTCCACCTTTTCGCCGAACATATACAGGTTGAGCTTCAGCTTGCGCAGGGACTCAATGTACTGGTCTTTGGTCATCATAGCGATCAAGTATCCTTTCTCTTTTCAAATTCGCAGGACGAATCCCACAGTTTATGCCCTGTTTATGAAAAAAGGGCGGGGAACGCGGGGGTCCCCGCCCTCTTCAGGCGAAACGCTTACGAAATTAGAAGCACTCGCGGTATACACGCTCGCTGAGCTCGATGCTCCACGGGCGGTAAGAGTTGGTAATCAGACGCTGCTGATTTGCCTCAACCGAGATCGGGAAGCTCTTGATGTCTTCCTCCTTGAAGCCGTACTCATGCAGCGGCTTGAGCGGCAGAACCTTCTCGAGGGTGACATTCAGGGTGCGCAGTGCGTCGTCCTTGGAGCAGCCAAGGCAGCGGGCAACAAGTTCCTTGAACTTGCCGAGCTCGCCGTTCGGCTCGTACTCGTCGTACAGTTCGAGGATCTTGCCGAACAGGGCGTAGTTGGATTCGCCGTGCGGTACATGGTAGGTGCCGCCGAGCGGGAAGGACATGCCGTGTACGGTAGCGCAGCCAGCCTTCAGGAACGCGATGCCTGCGAACAGGGAAGCGGTAACGAACTCGCCGAGGTAATCCATGCGGGCTTCGGGGCCTTCGAGTGCAATGCGGCGGAAGCCTTCGAGGATCATCTCAGCAGCCTTGACCGAGTACATCTCAGAGGTAACGGTCTTGCGGTGCGGGGAGAGGAAGGACTCGGTCGCGTGGATCAGCGCGTCGATTGCGGAAGCAGCGAACGGCTTGTACGGCAGGGTCTTGAGCAGGTCCGGAACCAGGCAGACCTTGTTCGGGATGATGTCGTCGGAAACCAGGCCGAGCTTGGTCTCGCCGCCGGTCAGCTTGCCGTCCTTTTCGTCCTTGAC
The DNA here is from genome assembly GCA_900557315.1 of uncultured Butyricicoccus sp. Classification (GTDB taxonomy): domain Bacteria; phylum Bacillota; class Clostridia; order Oscillospirales; family Butyricicoccaceae; genus Agathobaculum. The sequence goes on from USSI01000106.1 coordinate 3,608, forward strand.
GATGGCAACCGAAATGTTGGTGACTTCGGAGCCGGTGCCGCAGGTGGTCGGGATAGCGATAACTTCCTTCTCATGTACAACAGGCTCGCGCTTGAAGTACATCTCATGTACAGAGGACGGGCGCTTGCAGCCGAGCAGCTTGCACAGGTCCATGATAGCGCCGCCGCCGACAGCGACAACGCGGTCATAGGAGTCGTACGGAATAGCTTCATACATGGTTTCGATCATAGCCTCGGAAGGCTCGCCGGCGCCGAACTTCTCCTGGAAAACGAACTTGCTCTTAAGGCCAAGCTCCTCCATGAAGGGCTTGTAGATGAATTCGTTGGTCAGAACAACATCGCGCTCGCCAAGCTTGAACTCCTCAGCGAAGTCGGCAAAGGTGGCAAACTTGTAAATGGTCGGGGCAATGATGATCTCTCTTTTGTCCTGCATCAGGGAGGCGCTGAAAGCATCCATAGCCATAACTAAAACATCTCCATTCTAAAATTTTATAAAAGGCCGTGCGGGCTTTTTACATTTTTGGCAGGACAGTTTTGTCCTGTGTCCCTATTGTAGCAAATCCATGCCACAACTTCAACACAAATAAACAAAAAAATCATCAAAAATTAACCAGCTAATCCTGTACAAAAACACAAAAAAAGCCCCGCATTCTTTATACGGGACTATTTTATCGTATTTAAACCTGTTTGTAAATGGGGTTTTAGTGGAAAATGCTGAAAAGTTTTTGTAAGCTCCTGGTTCTTTTAGCTGTTTTGCGAAAAACGGCTCAAAAATGCACGCGTGCGCTCATTTTGGGTATTTTCGAACAACTCGGCGGGAGTGCCCTGCTCAACGATAATGCCCCCGTCCATGAACAGCACATGGTCGGCCACATCGCGGGCGAATGCCATTTCGTGGGTGACGATAATCATGGTGGTGTGCTTTTCGGCGAGCGAGCGGATGACCTTGAGCACCTCGCCGGTCAGCTCGGGGTCGAGCGCGGAGGTCGGCTCGTCAAAGCACAGGATGTCCGGCTGGAGTGCAAGTGCGCGGGCGATGGCAACGCGCTGCTGCTGGCCGCCCGAGAGCTGGTGCGGGTAATGGCTCATCCGGCCCTCCAGGCTCATTTGGCTGAGCAGCTCAATCGCGTGATGCTCGATTTCCTCGTGGATTTCGTGTTTGCGCTGCTTGTAGTCCGGGCGCTCCTTGGCGAGCAGCAGGCTGGCAAGCATGACGTTTTCCAGTGCGGTATACTGTGGGAACAGGTTGAACGACTGGAATACCATGCCGAAGTGCAGGCGGCGCTTGCGGATTTCCGCGTCACTTTTGGCGGAATGGTCGGCCGCGTCGAACAGTGTCTCGCCATTTACAATAATCTGCCCGGCATTCGGGGTCTCAAGGAAGTTCAGGCAGCGCAGCAGGGTGGTTTTGCCCGAACCGGATGAACCGATAATGGCGAGCGCCTGCCCCCGTTCGAGCGAAAAGCTGATATCGTCCAGCACCTTGGTCGAGCCGAAGCTCTTGTTGATATGGTTTACTTCAAGAATAGGCATTGCGGCTCCTCCTTACGCGCGGAAATAGTCGAGCTTCTTTTCCAGCCAGCCGAACAGCAGCACAAGGATGCCGTTGAAAACTAGATAGAATACGGCGGTATAGAACATCGGCCAGATGAAACCCTTTTTGATAAACGTTTCACCCATCCAAAGCACCTCATAGACCGAGATCGTGCGGGCAAGGGCGGTGTCCTTGACCAGATTGATGAACTCGTTGCCCATCGGCGGGACAATTCGCTTGATGACCTGCAACAGCGTTACTTTAAAGAATATCTGGCTCCTGGTCATACCGAGCACAAGGCCGGCCTCCTGCTGGCCGCGCGGGATGGACTGGATGCCGCCGCGGAAGATTTCGGAAAAATAGCAGGCGTAGTTGATGACGAACGCGACCAGCGCAGCCGTGAAGCGGGGCAGCAGGTCGCCGTCCCACAGAAGGCCGGGGCCGAAGAAGATGACGATGATCTGTAGCATGAGCGGCGTGCCGCGGATAATCCAGACCACGGTTTTGACAATGCCGCGCAGCGGGGCAAAGCGGCTCATGGCGCCGAAGCTGAGCAGCAGGCCGAGCGGCAGCGCGAACAGCAGCGTCAGCACAAACAGCTCGACCGTGGTGCCGAAGCCCCCGAGCAGGGTCATTGTGACTGAAGCTAATGTAATGGATTTTGACATAGGGGGTATCT
>USSI01000107.1 GCA_900557315.1 uncultured Butyricicoccus sp.
CGCCGTGACTACCAGCACCATCGCAAGCCACAGATGCGCAAAAATATACTGCAGCGCAGTCAGCAGCACACCCTCGGCGAGGAAAACGCACACGCCGACCGCCACGCACGCTGCCGCGCAGACGAACACGCCCGCCGCCGCAATATCCTTCGCGTTGCGGACAAAGCCGTCGTACCCGCTCGCCTGCCGGTCGCACAGCCGCTCGATCGCGGTATTCATCAGTTCCGCGCCCATGGTCAGGCCGAAGCAGATGCAAAGCAGCGCAGCCTGCTCCGCAGTCGCCCGCCCCAGCAGCGCGAACACAGTGACGTAAAACGCCGCCACCATATGCACGCGGAAATTGCGCTCCCCGTGGATGCACAGCCCCAGCCCGCGGAACGCGTGCTGAAAGCTCTCATGCAGTTTTCGGATATTCTTTTTCATTGTTCTTTGTCTCTTGTCAGCCCGAGGAACGCAAGGTTGTCCTCTTCTTTCCCGCGCATCAGGCGGGTATCCTCGTCGCTGCGCTCATGGTCGTATCCCAGCAGGTGCAGGACCGAATGCGTGGTCAGATAGCCGCACTCGCGCGCGGGCGAATGGCCAAATTCCGTCGCCTGTTCACAGGCGCGCGTGTAGCACAATATCATATCCCCCAGCATGACGCAGCCGGAGTCCGGCTCGCGCTCGAGTTCCTCCTGCGGCACGCCGTTTAAAAACTCATACATTGGGAAGGAAAGCACGTCGGTCACCGCGTCCTTGTCCCGGTATTCGGCGTTCATCTGCCGGATGGTGTCCGCATCCACAACGGTCACGTCAATCGCCGCGTCAAACGGCACCTTTTCGCTTTCCAGCACGCGCAGGGCGCAGGTGCGGATCAGCTCGCTGACCGCCTGCTCATCCTCCACCCCGGTATCAAACCCGATGTTGATCTGATGGTTCATCGCTTTTCCCCTTTTCGGCGGAAGGCCGGATGCTTGTTGTCCGGCGCCTTGCCCCTGCCCTTTTTGCTTTCATAATCCGCATACGCCTTGACGATGCGCTGCACCAGCTCATGGCGCACGACGTCCTTTTCGGTCAGGTAGCACTGGGCAATGCCCTCCACGCCGTCCAGCACGCGCAGCGCCTCCTTGAGGCCGGACTGTTTGCCGTCCGGCAGGTCAACCTGCGTGATGTCGCCCGTGATGACCGCCTGCGAGCCGAAGCCCAGACGGGTCAGGAACATTTTCATCTGCTCGGGCGTGGTGTTCTGCGCCTCGTCCAGGATAATGAAGCTGTCGTCCAGCGTGCGCCCGCGCATATAGGCCAGCGGCGCTACTTCGATCGAGCCGCGCTCCTGATATTTGGCGAAATTCTCCGCACCAAGCATATCGAACAGGCCGTCGTACAGCGGGCGCAGATAAGGGTCTACCTTGCTCTGCAGGTCGCCGGGCAGAAAGCCCAGTTTTTCGCCCGCTTCGACCGCCGGACGCGTCAGAATGATGCGGGAAACCCGCTTGTCCCGGAAAGCGGCAACCGCGGCGGCAACCGCAAGATAGGTCTTGCCTGTGCCCGCCGGGCCGACGCCCATGACGATCGTATTTTTCTGGATGGCTTCCATATAGCGTTTCTGTCCGAGCGTTTTTGCCTTGACCGGCTTGCCTTTCGCCGTGATGCAGAGCACATCGCGGCTCATGGTATGCACTTCGGCCTCGCGGCCGTCGCGCGCCAGGCCGATGACATACTGCACGGTCTGCGTGCTGATCGCCTCGCCGCGGCCCGCCATTGCTGTCAGCGCGCCGATGGTGCGCGCGGCGACATCCACCTCTGCATCCTCGCCGGAGAGTTTCAGCTCGCTCCCGCGGCTGACGACCGACACGCCGAGCTCGCGCTCGATCAGCTTGATATTCTCATCAAATGCCCCGAAAACCGCCATAAGCAGTTCGGTCTGTTCTACCTGTATTGTCCGTTCTATGGTTTGCACCTTGCTTTCGTTTTGATATCGTCCAAAACGGTGTTTCGGACGAAGGGAAGCACCGCGGCTGTGCCGCAATGTTCTATTTTCAGATACGCGCTGCGGCGCGGGGTTTCTCTGCACCGGCCGGTTCGGGGTTACGGCGGCGCCGTCCCATCCGTCTCCGGCTCGGGCGCCGGGATCTCGCTGTCGTCCACCGCCTCCACGCCGATCTGTTCGACCGCGTGCACCGACATCCGCAGCACCGCCGCACCGTTTTCCGCGGTCAGGGTTTCGCTGTGGCTTTCCACCATGCCGTCCATGTCTGCCGCGATGCCGCCGAGCGCGCGGGAAATCATCTCCACGCGCACCTCGTCCACGGTCCGCTCCACGGCTTCGCGCTCGTAAAACACATAGGTCTGCACCACGACCGAAACCGGGAACACCACGCTGTCCGACAGGCGCAGCGTCTTTGTCTCCATTATTTTATCACAGGTCCCCCCGGTAATTCCACTCCCAATATATAAATTTAACCGTTTATTTCCGAAAACCAGCGCATACTGCCGCCGCACTTTGCCGGTGTAGTGCTTTTCCTCCACCGTCAGGGCGCGCGCAGCCTCCGCCGTGCGCAGGGTATATGCTTCCACCTCGCCGCGCGCATGCGCCAGGTGATATTGACCTTCCTCGCGGGTCGGCGGCACAAGTCCGCTGATGAGCGTGTCCCCGGCCTGCACCGCGTCGCCCGCCTGCACAACCGCCTGCCCGTCCAACGCGTGCACGCTTTTGACCACGCCGTCCCGCTCTGCCACCACCTTCACCACGGCGTTCTGGTCGATGATCTCTTCGGGCGGCTCCGCGCCGGACGCCTGTATGGTCACGCTGTTGCCCCGGATATTGAGCGCAAAAAAAGTCATATTGGGCTGCATCTGCAGGATTTTCCAGCGGATGCTCCGGGTATTGATCGAGCGGATGCGCGCGCCGATGTGCACGCCGAGATCGTCCAGCTGCTGCATCACCTCTGCTTCGGACAGCGCGGGGTCAATATCGGTTTCAATCGACCAGACGCGCGTGCACAGCATCCAGCAGGTCAGCACAAGCAGGAGCAGCCCGCCCCACAGCATATATCGCGGCCGCAGGCGCGCCGCGGCAAAGGGTGCGCCGCGCCGCCGCACAATGTGCACGCGGCAGCCCGTTCGCCCCATATACCGCCGCAGCGCGCGGAAATCCGCAATCGACATGGTCGCGTACAGCTCGTTCCAGGCGGTGCGCTTCATGTGCCGCAGTGTCAGGCTGTGAAAGGCGCACAGGTTGAGAAAGCGCGGCAGGCTTGCACCCGTCACGCGCACGCGCACCTGCCCGCGCGCCAGCAGCCAAAGCCGTCCAATCATCCGCCTTCCCTCCTTCCCGCGCCCTACTCCGCCGTGGTGTACTCGACCGATACAATCGTCCCGGTTACCGCCAGTTCATCGAGCGAAAGCGCCGTCAGCGCCAGCCCGTCCCCGGTGATGCGCACCTCGCAGCCATTGCACTTGACGCGCAGCAACCCATCGTCATATTCCTGAATGCCGCGGTGGTTTTCCACCACCACGCGGCTGTTCCCGATGATCTCCACACGCGGCCGCGCGCTGTGCAGATCGTCAAACAGCGACGTGCCGAATCCCTCGTGCGCCATGCGTTCCCTCCTCCGTTCGGGCTATTGTATGCGGCGGCTGCATCAAACTTGCCTGGCCGGCATACCCTGAACAATCGGGAGAATCGAGGTGTCCAATGAAGCTGTTTTTATCGCTCGCGCTGTTTGCTGCGTTCCTGCTCTGCCCTGCCGCGTGCGCGGACGGGGTGCGCGACGGGCTTTCGCTCGCCGCGCGCGAGGCGCTGCCCGCGCTGTTCCAGCAATTCCGCGTCCAGGGCAAGCTGCCGTTCCAACAGGCCGGACAGCGTTACAGGCTCCCGGCGGATCGCCGCCGTCCCGGTCTCCATGCGGGAGATCTCCAGCATCTCCGAAATCAAATTCTCCATCCGCCCCGTGACCTGGAGAGAGCGCAGCAGGTACTTGTCCCGGTCCCGGTACACGTCCACCCCCTCCAGCATACCGGAGAGCTGGCCTTTTAAAATGGTGACAGGTGTTTTCAGCTCGTGGGAGGCCGCGGAGAAGAAGGCCATCCGCTGGCGGTCCAGTTCCCGCTCCTGCTCCACCTCTCCCCGCAGGGCGTGGTTGGCGTTCTCCAGCTCCCGCAGGGCCGTGGACAGCCGCCGGGACATCTCATCCAAACTGCGGCCCAGCTTTCCAATCTCGTCCCGGCGCTCCTCCCCGCACTCCCAGGTAAAGTCCAGCTCCGCCATCTTGCCGGCAATGCCGCTGAGCCGAACGATGGGGCGGGTGATGTACCGGGAGTAGACCAACGCACACAGCAAGGAAAACGCCAGCAGTGTCAGCAGCAGCCATGGCGCCATCTGAATCAACGCCCGTACCGCCACATTTTCCGCCTCAATACGGGGCGTGACGCAGAGGGAGTAGAGCTCCTGCTGGTCGGCAAACCGCACGTCGACCAGCATCGCGTCCTGTTCAGACATGGTGACGCTCACCATGCCCTCCGCTTCTGCCGTCCCAGTTTCCCAAGCAACAGCCGCCGTATCATCCACGGAAGTCACAATGCACTCAGAAGCTGCGCCAACCATCGTCGGGTCATTTTCGCGCAGGGACTGGGCGGCAAGCAGGGAGCCCGTGGCGGCGATCTCCCCGTCCGGCCCCAACAATGCAGCGCTCGCCCCAGTGGTGCGGATAAACGCATCCAGCAGCGGCCCGCAGTCCTCAAAAGAGGATCGCGCCAGATCGCCCAGCAGGTCGTCTACCTGCCGCGTCAAATCGTCGTTGATCACTGTGGTATAGGTAACTGGCGCGGCCAGTGCAACCAGCCCGAAGGTGACGCCTCCGGCGCCAAGCAGGACCCATGCAGTGATGAGAAAGATGCGTGCGGTCAAACTCTCACTGATTTTCCTTCGCAGCACGATACCCCACTCCTCTCACAGTCTCGATATATCCCCGCCCCAGCTTATGTCGGAGGTTCTTAATGTGGCTGTCCACCACCCGTTCGTCCCCGAAAAAGTCATAGCCCCAGAGCTTGGCCAGCAGCATTTCCCGGGTAAACACACGCCCCGGCGCGGCCAAAAAGGTGTGCAGCAGTTCAAATTCCCGGGCGGTTAGCTCCAGGGGACGGCCCTCCAGAAGGACCTCTCTGGCGTCCAGCCGCATGGTCAGATCCCGGTAGCGCAGGCAGCTCTCCGCCGCGCCGGTATTCCGGCGCAGAATCACCCGGATTTTCTCCAGCAGGACCGGCATGGAGAAGGGCTTGGTCACGTAGTCGTCGATATTCAGGCCGAAGCCCCGGAGCTGCTGCGTCTCTCCGTCCAGAGCCGTGAGCATCAGAATGGGCACCTGGGACTGGCGTCGGATCTGCGCGCAGACCCCGAAACCGTCGATTTTCGGCAGCATGATGTCCAGCAGGACCAGGTCAAAAGACTGGGCGCGGAACAGGTCCAGGGCCGCCGCGCCGTCTCCGGCCACAGCGGCCGCATAGCCCGCGTCCTGCAGATAGGCGCACAGCAGCTCCTGCAGCTCCGGCTCATCCTCCACGATCAGAATTCGTTTCATCAACAATCACCGGGAAAAAGTATAGCACAGGATTGTGAATTTATCATGGAGAATTTCATTTCCCCCTGTGTGGGGAACAGACCTCCGTTTCCAGCAGCGGCCGCCTGCTGCGTGACCGGTCCCATTGACCAGTGGGCACCGGAGCTGTGACAGGACGATTCCCAGATCCGGTTCGTGGGCTTTGACTTCTTCTGCATCCAGGTGTTCAACCCGCGTGAAAACTCCAAGGACATGATGACCATT
>USSI01000108.1 GCA_900557315.1 uncultured Butyricicoccus sp.
GTGCTTGGCACGAAAGCGGCCGAGGAGGCGGCTGCCGCGATGGCGGCGCCCGCGGCTGTCGAGGAGGCGGTTCCGGTTACCCGTGTGACGACCGAAGGTGGCAGCCACAAGCTGACCAAAGTCGTTATCGTGACCAAACAGTCCAAATTTGAAGTGCTGAAAGATGCGCTGGCGCTGATCGGTGTATCCGGCATGACAGTCACGAACGTCATTGGCTGCGGCGTACAGCACGGTGCAGCGGAGTATTATCGCGGCGCACAGGTGGATACGACCCTGCTGCCCAAGATCAAAATGGAGGTTGTTGTATCCAAGGTGCCGGTGGAAACCGTGGTGGATACGGTTAAGAAAACCCTGTATACCGGCCACATCGGCGACGGCAAGATTTTTGTCTACGATGTAGAGAATGTCATCAAGGTCCGTACCGGCGCAGAGGGCTTCGACGCCCTGCAGGACGACGAATAAGCATATACAGAGACAGGAAAGCGGACGCGACTGCGTCCGCTTTTTTGTTCAATTTTTTGTATGCCAGAACCGCGTGAGCGCCAGCGCCAGCTGCGCAGGCGTGTCCACATTGACCTCGTGCCCGGCGCCTGCAATGATTTGCAGACGGGCATCCGGCAGGCGCGCGGCAAGCTCCCTTGCAGCCGTGGCGTTTGCGCGGTCCTTCCCGCCGCAAAGTATAAGCGCAAGGCAGGGGATGGTGTGTAGCACATCACGGAAATCCAAATCCTTCATCGAAGCAGAAAGCCGGAGGGCATCCTGCTTGGGAAAGCCCATTTGCCGGAATGTGCGCGCGGGCATCAGGTGGAAAACGGCGGATTGTACGGCAAGCAGCTTTTTAGGCATGCGGTATGGCACGCCGATCAATACGAGCGATGCGGTATGTGTGGGGTGTTCTGCCGCATAGTGCAGCGCAAGGATGCCGCCGAGCGACAGCCCGCACAGGTGGAGCGGTCGCGGCAGGGCAGCGCAGTAATCTGTGAATGCATGATACAGGGCGTCATAGGTGGCGGGCTTGCCATGGAGCAGCCGGGCAAGGCTGGGACAATCGGCGTCCGCCCTGGACAGCCATGCCATCCGGCGGCAGGTGTCCGCCCAGACAGACGGGGACTGCCCAAGCCCGTGGATCAACAGGTACGGCATAGCGTTTCACCTCCGGTATTACTGCCATCTTATCACAGCTGGCCCCATGCCGCAACCATAAAACCCGGCCTTGCGCATTGTGCCGCTGTGTATTATAATAAGACAGGATTTTTACCGCAAGGAGTATAATATGAAACGTATTTTTGCAGTATTTATGCTGCTTTTGTGCATGACAGGCTGCACGCCGCAGCCTGAGGGATACACCGCGGATTTTTTTGCCATGGACACCTTTATGTCGATCACCGCGTACGGCGAAAGCGAGCAGGCAGCGCAGGATACTGCGGTGCAGCTGGAGCAGCGTATCAACGCACTGGAACCCGCGCTTTCCCGCACGCGGGAGGACAGCGACCTGTACCGCTTAAACCATGCGGACGGCGCAGTGTGCGAGGTGAGCGCGGATACCTATGCCGCAATCCAGGCGGCAGTGCAGTATGCCGAGTGGACCGGCGGGGCGTTTGACCCCACCATGGCGCCGCTGACCGATTTATGGGGCATCAATACGGATAATGCGCACGTCCCGGAACAGGCGGAAATCGACGCGGCGCGCGCCCGTGTGGGGTATCAGAATATCGAGCTGCTGGGGGACAATCAGGTGCGCCTGCTGAACGGCGCGCAGCTTGACCTTGGCGGCATCGGCAAGGGCTTTGCGACCGACGCGGTTGCGGCAATGCTGGACAACTCAGCCAGCGTGCTGGCAACGCTGGGCGGCAATATCGGCGCCTACGGCGAGAACCCGGGACGCGACAGCGGCAACTGGGTGGTTGGCATCGCCGACCCGGACAACAATGCCGACTATCTGGCGACCGTCGAGGTGCGCGGCCTGTCGGTTGTCACCTCGGGCGACTACGAGCGGTATTTCGAGCAGGACGGCAGGCGGTATCATCATATTTTCGACCCTGCAACCGGCTATCCGGCGGACAGCGGCCTGCGCAGTGTGACGGTGATTGATGACAGCTCGACCCGCGCAGACGCGCTGACAACCGCGCTGTTTGTCATGGGGCTGGAGGATGGTATGGATTTCTGCGCGGAGCATGATATCGCGGCAGTATTCATCACTTCGGATCAGCAGGTGTATACAACGGATAAGGTAAATGAAGCCTGCACGTTCAGCTTCCTTGGGGAGCAAAAGGGATATACCTATGCGCAGTAAGCTGAAATGGGGCGATTTTGCCATTATCGCCGCTGTGCTGGTGCTTGCGGCGGCGGTCGCAGGGGTGCTGTCTCTCGGCTCGTCGGGCGACCGGCTGTATGCCGAGGTGTGGCAGGATAACGTGCTTGTCGAGCGGGTCGAGCTGACCGGTGAAACCGACCGCACGATTGATCTGGACGGGCATAATGTGATTGTCCTGTCCGGCCGGACAGCGACCATGCAGTCTGCAGACTGCCGCGACCAGGTGTGCGTGCGCACGGGTACGCTGACCCGCGCCGGGCAGGTGGCGGTCTGTCTGCCCAACCGCGTGGTACTGCGCATCACGGGCGAAACCAGCGAGATCGACGCGATTGTATCATAGCAGAGGGAGCGTGATTTTTTGAAAACAAAAAAATTGACGCTCTGCGGCCTGCTGACCGCGCTCGCGGTCGTGTTGTCGCTGGTCGAGCGGCTGTTCCCGCTGGACGCGGTTGTGCCGGTGCCGGGCGTCAAGCTGGGGCTGGCCAATGTGGTGACGCTGTTTGCGCTTACGCGTGTTTCGGCGCGTGACGCGCTGGCTGTTGTGGTGTGCCGCGTGGCGGTTTCCTCGCTGCTGATGGGCAGCGTGACCGCGTTCCTTTTCTCACTGTTCGGTGGGCTGCTGTCGCTTGCTGCAATGTGGGCGCTGCTGCGGCTGGAAGGGAAGTTCTGCTCGCTTTTGGGCGTGAGTGTTGCAGGCGCGGCGGCGCACAACATCGGGCAGGTGACCGCGGCGGTGATCTGGATGCAGACCAGCGCGGTGGTCGCGTATCTGCCGCTGCTGCTGGTGATGAGCGTGCCGCTCGGCCTTGTGACTGGCTTAACCTGCTCGATCGTGCTTTCGCATATGAAAAAAATAAATTTTAACGTATAATTCCGCATGCATCCTCCTATACTATCGGCAAATGCACAAGGAGGAAATGCAATGAAAAGGCTTATCGCTATACTTGCCATGCTGACGATGCTGCTCGGCTGCGGCTGTTCCAACTCGGCAGATCAGCCGAACAATAACGGGACGGACAACAATGCGACGGACAATACCGCCACCGACGGCCAGAACAACAATGGGACCGTAAACGAAAACAATACGGTCAGCGACGATATCCGCGACGGTGCGGATGATATAGGCAACGCGGTCGGTGAGGCGGGCAACGCCGTCAAGGATGGCGTGGACAATGTGGGCGACGCACTGACCGGAAACGAAAACAGTACGGATAACGGCACAGCGGGCAATACCGCCGACACCAATACAAACACAGCAAACCCGTAATTGAAAATACTGCGGCATGGCACAGGCCATGCCGCTTTTCCATGCCGGTATTTGCGGGAAACGGCGCCGCGCCAAAACTGTCAAAAACGCGCGGTGCGGGAACTGTTGATTGGTGCGCTTTTTGCCTTGCGCCGAGCAATATGCTGTGATAAAATAGTCCTATCATGGGCAAAATTGCCCATACAGGAAGTTGGAGTGAAGAAAATGGATTATAACCGCTTGGCGGAACTGCTGTTTCCGCATATCAATACCACGCCCGAGGAGATCGAAGCCCGCTACCCGAAGCGCAGCCTGCCCGAGGGCGCAAAGGTGACCCGTATGGGTCCCAGCCCGACCGGCTTTATGCACCTCGGCAACCTGTACGGCGCGCTGGTGGACGAGCGTCTGGCGCACCAGTCGGGCGGCGTGTTCTACCTGCGTATTGAGGACACGGATAAAAAGCGCGAGGTTGAGGGCGGCGTGCAGACTATCATCGAGGCGTTTTCCTCGTTCGGCCTGCCGTTTGACGAGGGCGCGACGCTGGATGGCGACAACGGCGCTTACGGTCCCTACCGCCAGAGCCAGCGCGCGGAAATCTATCAGACCTTTGTGAAGTCCCTGGTCCAGCGCGGCATGGCCTACCCCTGCTTCTGCACCGAGGAAGAACTCGCCGCGGCGCACGCCCAGCAGGAGGCGAACAAGGAGAACTTCGGCTATTACGGCAAGTACGCTGTCTGGCGCGACCGCCCGATGGGGGATATCGAGGCCGAGCTCCAAAAGGGCACGCCCTATGTCGTGCGCTTCCGTTCGGAGGGCAGCATCGAGAACAAAATCCGCCATGAGGACCTGGTCAAGGGCAAGATGGAGGTCACGGAGAACGATCAGGATGTGGTCATCCTCAAGTCGGACGGTATCCCGACCTACCACTTTGCGCACGTGGTGGACGACCACCTGATGGGTACGACGGTCGTCGTGCGCGGCGAGGAGTGGCTCGCGACCCTGCCGGTGCATCTGCAGCTGTTCCGCGCCATGGGCTGGAAGGCGCCCAAGTACGCGCACACCGCGCAGCTGATGAAGATCGACCCCGAGACCGGCGGCAAACGCAAGCTGTCCAAGCGCAAGGATCCCGAGCTCGCACTCACGTTTTATGCGCAGGAGGGCTACCCGGTGCCTGCAGTGCTCGAATACCTGATGACGCTGCTCAACTCCAATTTCGAGGAATGGCGCCGCGCCAATCAGGATGCGCCGATGAATGATTTCCCGTTCTCGACCAAGAAGATGAGCGGATCGGGTGCGCTGTTTGACATCGAAAAGCTGCGCGACGTGTCCAAGAACGTCATCTCCCGCATGGATGCAGACACGGTATACGGCTATATCGCGGACTGGAGCGCGGAAAACGACCCGCAGTTCCACACCCTGCTCACGCGCGACCCGGCGTACTCCAGGGCGTATCTCGCCATCGGCCGCGGCGGCAAAAAGCCGCGCAAGGACCTTGCGCTCTGGTCGGATGCCAAGGGCTACATGGACTTCATGTTTGACGAGCTGTTCCAGCCGGACTACACCATGCCCGAGCGCGTGTCCGCAGCGGATGCCAAGGCGATCCTTGCAGACTTCGCGGGCGTGTTTGACGAGACCGATACGCCGGACGGCTTCTTTGAAAAGATGAAGCAGATCGCGGAACAGCACGGCTACGCGGCGGACACCAAGGCCTACAAGGCCAACCCGGACGCGTACAAGGGCGCGGTCGGCGACGTGTCCATGGTCATCCGCGTTGCGGTCGCCGGGCGGCAGAACGCGCCCGACCTGCAGACGGTTATGGGCATCATGGGACGCGAAAAGGTGCTCGAGCGCCTGACAAAGTGCGCGGACGTACTTTGAAATTGAGAATTGACAATGGAGAATGGATAATGAAGACGCCTTGCAGCGTGAATCCGTTTTCCATGCTGCATTCTCCATATAAAACTTTGGGGGAATAGAAAACGCTATGATGGAAAACGTAAATAACTTTCTGACCGAGATCATTGACGAGGACCTTGCGGCGGGCCTGACGGAAAAAATCCATACCCGTTTCCCGCCCGAGCCGAACGGATACCTGCATATCGGCTCGGCGAAGGCGATCTTCATCAACTGGTCGATCGCAAAAAAATACAATGGCCTGTTCAACCTCCGCTATGACGACACCAACCCGGTTAAAGAGGACACCGAGTATGTCGATTCGATCTGG
>USSI01000109.1 GCA_900557315.1 uncultured Butyricicoccus sp.
TACTTGCATAAAGCGTTTGCTAAAAAATTGGACAGGATATACAAAACCGGAGGGGGAAAACCATCAATGCGAAAACAAGATGAAAGGCAGACCGATTGGCTCAATAAGCACTATATGACCGAACGCGATTTTGAGGTCGAGCATGCCCTCGACACGAATTATCACGAGGTCGAGCCGCACTACCATGAGTTTTATGAAATGTTTTTCTTCATGGGCGGCCATGTGGACTATATTGTGAACGATGAGATGTTCCACCTTCAATCGGGGGACCTGCTCATCATTCCGCCGAACATCTTGCACAATCCTGTTTTCCTGGATTTTGCGATCCCGTACGAGCGGTATGTGGTCTGGATATCCGCCAATGCGCTTGGCCGCCTGATCCGGCAGGACCCGGACTGTGGTTATTTCCTGCGCGATGATGCGCCGCAGATGTACCTGCTGCGGGGGGATGAGGCTGCGCGCGGCGCACTGCGCGGCAGCTTTGTCACGCTGTCCCAATCCTACCGGAACCGAGAGCTGTGCTACCGCAGCGAGGGGCTTTCCCTCATCACGGGCATCCTGGTCGATTACAACCGCGCGCTTGCCGCCAAAAGCGGGAACGCACAGAGCGGTTCACGCAATACCCTGCTCAGCGGTATATTGCGCTATATCCAGAGCAACCTGACCGGCGACCTGTCGCTTGATGCAGTTGCCTCCGCTTTTTTCTCCAACAAATACAGCATTTCCCATATCTTTAAGCAAAATATGAATATTTCCTATTACCAATACGTCATCCAGATGCGGTTGATCGCCGGCAAAAACAGCATCCTTGCAGGTGTCCCGGTCAACAAGGTTTGGGAGACCTGCGGGTTCAGCGACCATGCGGGTTTTTACCGTGCCTTCCGCAAATGGTATGGCGTCAGTCCAAGCGAGTTCAAAAAGCTGCACGCAGAGCGCATCAGCCTCAGCGAGTAAGCCCTGATGTGCGCATCCGGTAGCCGCGCCAGACATTTTCAAACCACAGGTCGCGTTCCGGGATCGGGCGGACCGGCGAAAAGGAAGAGTGAACGCCGCCGTCCTTCCAGACAGTCTCAATGGTTTGGTCTGTGCCTGCGCCTGCTGCCGGACGGCAGCGATACGCTTCCAGGCCCTTGGCGGGTACCGTACCGGCATCGTCCAGCACGAGCGCCGAGCCACGGCTGCCCCAGTTTTTGGCCGACAGCGCCATCGCAGACAGAACTGCTGCCTGTGTCAGCAAAAGATCGCGTGTTTTCAGCATCTGGGCAAGCCCACCCGGCGCAGCAGGGACATATACCTGCCAGAAATCGCGCAGATAAGCCTCGATTTCGCTGCGCAATGCGTCAAGCGCACGGCTGTCGCGGATATGCGCAGCCTCCGCACTCATTCGCCGCTGCATCTGCCTCCGGATCGTCCAGGAACGGCTTGCAGGATCGCAGTGTTCGATGCTGCTTTTGATATTTTGAAGCAATTCCTGCAATGCCGCTCCGGCCTTTCCGGCGAATGCCGCCGCGTCGAACGGCTGCACTGCAGCGGTGAACGCAATATGCTCGGCGGCGCGCATCGAGCCGACCTGGGTCGCGTTAAGCGCTGAGCCGCCCGGGCGGTAGATGCCGAACGTGCCTGCGCACTCACCCGCAGCGTACAGGCCGCGGATATTGGTCTGCCAGTTGACATCGACCGCGATGCCGCCGTTATTGTGCTGCGCGCACACCGCAATGCGGAGCGGCTCGGTATACAGGTCGATGCCGTGCGCGCGGTACAGCTCGATCGCGTCCGGGTTCATATGCGCCAGACGGGCAATCGGCGTTTGCAGCAGCGCGCCCGAGTTTTTGAGGTAGGTATAGGTTTCCTCGCCCAAACCCGAGAAAGACGCATCCAGCCCAATCGGGTCGGTGCGGAAGTCCAGATAGACCCGCCGCCCCAGATCGACCGTCTCATGCTGCACGATCAGGTCGATCACCGAGGAGCCGTCCAGCTTGCGCACGTCAAACGGCCACTGGTAGCCCTTGAGGAACACCGCGTCGAGCGCCTGCTGCGGGGTGTCGAAGTAATCCGGCAGGAACTCGCGCTCCACGCCCTGCTCATCCACCGAAATGTAGCGCGGGAGCACCTGCTGATAGGTGCCGGACACATTCCAGCGGAAATCGACCGACGCCAGGCCGTACTGCCACTCCTGCAGGTTGTTCATGCGCGCGCCGGCTTCGAGCGCCATGCCGGTCATGCCGGTGTGGCCACAGGGAAAGACCGAAGCGTCGTAGATGCCGGCGGGGCCGCCGGTCGCGAGGATGATGTGAGCGGCTGCGAACAGCGTCAGCCCGTCCAGCCCGGGTTTGGTCAGGTCGAGCGCGAGCAGACCGAACACCGCGCCATCCTGCACCAGCAGGCGCACCGCCTGCATCTGGCCAAAAATCCGGATGCCCTTGCGCTGGATGCTCTTTTCCAGCGCTTCGGTCATAAAGCGCGAGGTGAGCGGACCGGCTGAGGTCGCGCGCTGGCGCGGGTCGTGGTCGGTCTTGTAGCCTGCATACTCCCCGAATTCGTTACAGGGGAAGGGCACGCCCAGCCCCACCAGCTTCATAAAGCTGCGCACCGAGCCGGCGGCCTCTGCGAGCGCGGTGTCGCCGTGCACGCTGCCGCCCTGGAACAGGGTCTCGGCCATCTCCTGCACGGAATCCGCCGCATCCCCGCAAAGCGAGAGCTTGTAGTAGGTCTGCTTATCGCTGCCCGTGTTGCGCGACGTGCCCATCTGCACGCCCTCGGTTACGATCGCGATATCCGTGCGCCCGAGGTCATACAGGCTGTCCGCGGCGTTAAAGCCCGCGCAGCCGCTGCCGACCACCAGTGCGTCCAGCGCATAGACCGGGATATCCCGGCCCGCGCATGTGATCTTGTGTTCTGTCAACGGGAAAGCCCTCCTTCCGCCTTACAGGCGGCGGATGTGGAAGCCGCCGTCCGCATTGAGCACCTGCCCGGTCGCGAAATCCAGCAGGCCGCTGACCGCCGCCGCCACGCAGTTGGCAACGTCCGCCGGCTGGCCGAAGCGCCGGATGGGCGTCACGCCGCCCTCGATCAGCTTCTGGTACTTTTCGGACACGCCCGCGGTCATATCGGTCTGGATGATACCCGGACGCACCTCAAACACCGGGATACCGTATTCGGCAAGCCGGTCCGCGAACAGCTGGGTGGTCATCGAAATGCCTGCCTTGGAGATGCAGTATTCGCCGCGGTTGACCGAAGAGGTATAGGCCGACATCGAAGAAATGTTGACGATGCGCGGGGTGTAATCCTCGAGACCCTGCTGCTGCATCCCGATCATGGTGTTCGCCGCCAGCTGGCACATGAAGAACGTGCCCTTGAGGTTGATGCCCATCAGGCGGTCGAAGCTCTCCTCCGTGGTTTCCAGCAGGTCGAGGCGCACGTTCGGCGCCACGCCCGCGTTGTTGACCATCACGTCCAGACGGCCGTAGCGCGCGCGGATATCCTCAAAAATGTGGGCGCGCTCGTCCGCATGCGCGATGTTGCAGGAGATGTAGGTGCAGTCGATCCCTTCCTGCGTCAGTTCAGCCACGACCGCATCATCCTGCGCCGCGGTTGCAGACAGGATGACAAAATAGCCTTCCTGCCCCAGCTTGCGGGCGATGCCGAGGCCGATGCCGCGGCGGGAGCCGGTCACCAGTGCGATTTTCTGTGCCATAGCGTCCTCACTTTCCCTGTACGTCCCGCCGGTAGATCGGCAGGTATTCCGGATCGCGGATGACGCAGCCTGCGGTCGAGCCTGCGCGCATCAGCTCAGTGCACTTGCCGCACGCGATGCAGCACTTGTTTGCGTCCATCGCGCCGGTCTTCAGCAGGTCATTGGCAAACTGCGGATAAGCGAACGCTTCGCGGCCAAAGCCTGCCATTGTGCAGTAGCCCTGCTCGATTGCGCCTGCCGCCAGGTTTGCCGAGAACTGGCGCAGGTAGCTCAGGCCGGAGGAGATGACCTTCAGTTCCGGATAGGCCTTCTGAACCGTGCCCACACAGTGGTACATACGGGCTACGCCCTCGAGCGGATGCTCGTCCGGGATGTAGGGGCCGTTGTCGTACGGGCGGTTGACGTGCGGGTTGAAATACGGGTTGCCGATCGTCACGTCGAGCAGCTCCATGCCCAGTTCTCTGTGCAGGCGGCCGATCAGCTCGAGCGGCTCGGTCAGATCAACCTCGGTGCCGCTCTCCGGGCGCACGCCCCAGCCGTACGGATGGACAAAGCCGTCGTATACGTTCAGACGCGAGGTGACGATGAAGTCCTTGCCCGTGGCGTCCATCGCGTTTTTGACGCCGTGGCGCAGCAGGCGGGTGCGGTTGTCCAGGCTGCCGCCGAACGCGCCCTCGCGGGTGTAGGCGGAGAGCAGTTCGCTGTTCAAGTAGCGGTGGCAGCACTTGATGTCCACGCCGTCAAAGCCTGCGCGCTCGGCCAGCTTTGCCGCCTCGCTGAACTTCTCCTCGAGCGCCATCAGATAGTCGTCCGACAGGATGCGGTCGGATGAGATCGGATGATCGCCCTCAAAAATCGGGTTGTTGTACGCGATCAGCGGCGCAGGGGTGCCGTGCGGCTTGGAGTAGCGGCCGGAATGGGTTGCCTGCATAATGACCACCGGCTCAAAGCCGTTTTCCTTCATGCAGGTCTCCTTGATGTCCGCCACGAATTTCTGGAACGCCGCAAGGTTTTCCTCATGCAGCCAGAGCTGGCGCGGGTTGGCGCGGCCTTCCTCGACGACCGCAACTGCCTCCGCCCAGATCAGCCCGGCGCCGCTTTTGGCGAACCGGTCGTACCGCCGCAGGGTCAGCGCATCCGGACAGCCGTCTGCGGAGCCGTCGCAGCCCTCCATCGGCTGGATGGCAATCGAGTTGGCGCAGGTTTTGCTGCCGATCTTCACTTCCCTGTGCAGCACGTCCATGTTTTCGCTCAGTGGGAGCGTCACATCCAGCTCGTTGAGCTTGGCTTGCAGCTCATCCAGTTGTTTGTAATGAAACTTTTCGTGTTTCATTACGCTCAGCCTCCTTTGGTTCTCTTTTTTCAAATGTGCGTTTTTTTGCCTTTCGGCGTAGCCCTCACGCTGTGATTATGATATAATAGCCCAAACCCCAATAATCATATCAAGTTGTTTTTTAATATGTATTTTTTGCTTTTTCAACATATCGGACAAAAGGGGGAGGATTGACTTGGCGGAAAAGCCTTTGGTGCAGGAATGCTGCTTCAAGGATAGTGATGTCAACATTCGTATCCATTTTCACAATGCTTACGAGCTTCTTTTCGTCAAAACTGGGGAAATCCGCATCAATATCGACAACAATACCTATGAAGGAGAATCCGGTTCGGTATTCGTAATCGGTTGCTTTGAGGAGCATTCCCTCGAACTGCGCAGCGCGCTTTATGAAAGATATTACGTCATTCTTGACCCGCTCCGTCTGGAATACCTGATTACCGACCGCAGGCTGATGGCGCCTCTGCGCAACCGCCCGAAAGGGTTCTGCCACTGTTTTGATGTCAGCGGCTGCATCGAACGTATTGAGATTCTGTTCCGCCGGCTGGTGCAGGAATACGAAAACGGCGGGG
>USSI01000110.1 GCA_900557315.1 uncultured Butyricicoccus sp.
AACGCTTGTACAGCTGCATATACACATCGTTGATGGTTTTGGTCAAATGGAGTCACCTCTTTTTCGTCAAATGCAGGTTGCTTATTCATAACGGCGTATTTGCGGCAACGTCGCGGCGGTTCGGTCTCGCGCGTGACCCCAGGGGCGGGGGTGCTGTCGATGCAAGGCTTGCGCCTGTTGTTTTCGTGAAGGCGACGCTCCATCCGGGTACAGAACTGGGCGCGCAATTCGCGCCTCTATGTTAAAGCGGATATTTACCAGTTATCCGACCCGTCGTCCGGGATGACCGCCTTCATGCCGGTGATCGCGACCTCAATCATGGAGTCGTCCGGCTCGAACACGGTCAGGTGTTGGATCATCAGGCCCGGCCAGCGCAGCGCGCGGGAGACAATGCTCTCCGACCGGCCTGCGTAGCGGTTGAACTCATAGCTGATGCCGACAACCAGCGGCAGCAGCACCAGATGCGCCAGCATACGCAAAAAGGGATTGGTGATATCAATGATCGAAAACACGATGGACGAGACAATCGTCGCAATGATGATGAGCACGAACATGAAGCTGGTGCCGCAGCGGGGATGGTATTTTTTCTGACGGCGCACATTTTCGACCGTCAGCTCCTCCCCTGCCTCGTAGCAGAAAATGGTCTTGTGCTCCGCGCCGTGGTATTCAAACGTGCGGTGGATGTCCTTCATGTGCGACACCGACCACATGAACACCAGGAATAGGATAACGCGCACGATGCCTTCCAGCACATTGCGCGCCAGCACGCCCCAGCTTTCGGGCACAAAGCCGCCGAGAAAGCTCGGCAGCAGCAGGAACAGCCCGACCGGCAGCGCGATGCCGATCACGGTGGACAGGCCGAGGATAAACTTCTCCAGCCCCTCGGAGCCGAGTTTGTTTTCCAGCCAGATCTCGAATTTGGAGGGCGGCACGTCCGGCTCGTCGTCCTCAAAGAACGAGGCCGAGTAGTTGATCGCCTGGATGCCGTCCTTCATGGCCATGAACAGGCCGTAGGCGCCGCGCAGCACGGGCAGTTTCCAAACGTCGGACGGTTTGTGCGCGTCCTCCTCTTTGGTGACCAGCTCGCCGTTTGCCTTGCGGACGACGGTACAGACCTTTTTCGGGCCTTTCATCACAATGCCCTCAATAATCGCCTGCCCGCCGATGGTGGTTTTCTTTTGCGTTGGCATGTATCAGTCTCCTTCGGGGTTAAACGGGGTGTCCGGGATTTTGGGGATCGCGCCCGTGATGCCGAGCGCCTCTTCGGCCTCCGCCGCGGGGAGGGTGACGGTGACCGTCGTGCCCGCGCCGAGCGTGGAGGCGATATCCAGCGTGCCGCCGTGCAGCGAGACGATCTCATCGGTTACGGCAAGGCCGATGCCGCTGCCGCGCTGCTTGGACGACCCCTTGTAAAATTTCTCCTTGACAAACGGCAGTTCAGCCTCCGGGATGCCCTGGCCGTAATCGCGCACCGAGGCGACGATCTTGCCACCGTCCCGGCGCAGGACGATGTCGATCTTTTTGCCGTCCGCGCCGTATTTCGCGGCATTGTCCAAAATGTTGAGGAATACCTGCTTCATGCGGTGGCGGTCGCCGTTGATATAGTAGTTGGCGTCCACATCCTCGTCATAGCTGAGCTGGATGCCACTCTTCTGCAGCAGGTTTTCATACATATAAACCGCTTCGTACAGCTCAATCGACAGGTCGAACAGCTCGACCTCGAGCTTCATGCGGCCGGACTCGATGCGGGCGAAGTCCAGCAGTTCCTCGACCATGCGGGTCAGGCGGCCCGCCTCCTTCTGGATGATGGTCAGGCCCTGCATGACCTCCTCGGGGTCCTCGCCGCCGCCCGCCAGCAGGGTCTCGCTCCAGCCGCCGATGGCGGTCAGCGGGGTGCGCAGTTCGTGCGACACCGAGGAGATAAAGTCGTTCTTCATGCGCTCGGCGCGGCTGATCTCGTCCGACATATAGTTGATCGTGTCGCACAGCTCGCCGATCTCATCGTCGTAGGTCTTCTGCAGGCGCACGCCGTACCGGCCCGCCGCGATTTCCTTGGCAATGTTGTTGATCTTGAGCACCGGGTCCACGATCGACTTGACGAAATAGCTGTTGGAGACGACGACCAGCATGAGGAAAATCAGGCACGCAAGGATTGCAATGCCGATGATAACCCAAATCTGCTGCTCGACAATGCGCAGCGAGGTGATAAAGCGCACGCCGCCGATCAGGTCGCCGCGCGAGGACAGCAGCGGCGCGGTGACGCTCATCACGCGCTCATCCGACAGCGGGTCGCGCCCGGAATACACCTCGGGCTGCAGGGTTGTCAGCGCCCTTGTGGCCTCTTCGGTCGATGCCATGCCGCCGCCGGTCAGGCCGGAGGTGGACATCAGGATGCGGCCGTTCGCGTCGAGGAACTGCTGCTCGAGCTTGTCCTGTTCCTGGAAGGTCGCAATGGTGGATTCGGCCTGCGCATAGAACTGGTCGTAAGTCTCGGTGAAATATTTGCGGAAGGTATCGGAAACCGTCGTCGCGCGGGAGACCAGATTGTCCCGCACGGTGGCATAATAATAGCCCGATACGCCGACCGAGATCAGGATGACCACAGCCGCAAGGATGACGAGCACGAACGAAAGCGAGTTCATCATCCAGCGCCCCTTGATGCCGCCCGGAGAGTGCAGCACCTTGGGCACAGCCGGCTGCGGCGGCGCTTCAGGCTGTTTTTTCTGTTTGTGGTAGTTCATTGCCATAGAAAGGAGCCTTTCTTTGTCTGCCGTCGGACGGCGGGGATTGCCGCCTGTAAGGCGGCAGAACGGATGCCTGCCGGGATGCGGCAGGCGCAAGCCACCGGGGCGCTTCCGCGCCCGGGTGGGATTTTGCCGCCCCATGGGCGGGGGACTGTGCCGCTGCGGGCGGATATTCCGTGGAAAGGGAGGGGTTATCCCTCCCACATGTAGCCGTAGCCGCGCACGGTGACGATATGCGTCGGTTCGGCGGGGTCGTCCTCGATCTTGATGCGCAGGCGGCGGATGTTCACATCCACGATTTTCAGTTCGCCCACATAGTGATGGCCCCAAACCATCTCAAGCAGCTCGTCGCGCGAGAGCGCCTTGCCGATATTCTCCATAAACGCCTTCAGAAGGCCGTATTCGATCTGGGTCAGCTCGATCTTGATACCGTTCTTGAGCACTTCGCGCGCGCGCAGGTTGAGCTTGAACGGGCCGGACTTGATGACGTCCTCCTCCGAGAAGGGCGAGCCGGACACACGGCGGTACAGCGCGTCCACGCGCGCCGCCAGCTCGATCACCGAGAACGGCTTGGTTACGTAATCATCCGCGCCGTTCATCAGGCCGGTCACCTTGTCCGCCTCCTGGGTGCGCGCGGTCAGCATGATGACGCCCGCCGCGTAGCCCGCCGCACGCATGGCGCGGCAGACCTCATAACCGTCAATCCCCGGCAGCATGACGTCCAGCACCGCGACCGCGATATCCTGATTGGCATGGTATTTTTCCAGCGCCTGCTCGCCGGTCTCTGCCTCAATTACTTCGTAGCCGCTGCGCTTCAGGTTGAGAACCAGAAAGGAGCGGATATTTTCCTCATCTTCCAAAACCAGTATTTTGCGCTTCATGGATGTTCCTCCTCTTATTATTTGTTCAGTTATTCCAGTCCTGCTTGACCAGAGAAAAGCGGTTTTCAATATCAGCCGCATTGATTTCCAGCGTGCTCTGCTGTGCTTCGTCCGCCATCCTTACGAAATAGACCGCCTGCGCGGTTTCGCCCAGCTGGGTCAGGTCGCTTCGCCCGGCATAATATTCCCGGGTCGAACCGGTGGCGCAGTAAATGGTGAACAGCGGGATCTGCTGCCCAGCCCCGGTGTATTCGTAAAACGCAACCGCGCTCAGGCCGCTGTCCGTCGTTTTGACTGCGGTAATCCGGTCATACCAGGCCTGGTCGATCGACAGGCGCCAGTTGTCCGATATATTTTCATAAGTGGTTGCCACCGCGACCGGCGGACGGTCCGCGCTGTAAACGTACCAGTCGATCATGAAAATGGCGTCAGACGCCGCGGCGTCCGAATAGCCTGCCATCAGCACTGCGCGCGGCAGCTCGGTGATGCCATCCGAATTGATATCGGTTGCATAGACCGAAATCGGGCGGTACGTGCTGCGTGTAATCGAGTCCTCGCCGTCCAGCGCAAGGTTGACCAGCGTGCCGTTGTTATAGACAAAGATATCGGTCGTCAGGCCCACGCCGCTCGCCATGCGCTCTTCCGCGAAAACCGCATACTGGGTCTGCTGCACACGGCCGCTGCGCATCCGCTCGACCGAAACGGTTTCCGGGCTGGTTGCCGCCTCGCCCAGCAGGTCCAGGCTGGCGTTGTTATATTGATACAGCCGCGCCACACGCTGCCCGGCGGGATTGCTGGTAATCAGCAGCAGGTCGCGCGCGCCGTCGCCGGTCATGTCGGTCAGCTCCATGGCGGAATACTCGGTCTCGAGCAGCACACCCGGCGTGCACGCCGCGTCGAAATCGCACATAGTCAGCGCGCCGGTGCCGTCGCCGGTCAGGCGCCAGGTAATCACCATGCCGCAGCGGCCGTCGGGTGTGATGGCCGGGTAATCGACCGACTGGATCGCGGTGCCCTGCCCTTCAACCGAACCGGCGGCGACATACTGGTCGCCCTGACGTTTATATACATAAATTTGAAACGTGTTGCTGGTCGCCGAGGTCGAGCCGCGGAAAAACGCGATGGCCTCTTCCACCCCGTCGTTATCCAGATCGACCAGCTGGATGGAGGAACGGTTTTCGCCCTCGATCGGCGCGGTATAGGACACGCCCGAAGCGATCAGCTCGTCCAGCTCCGCCTGCAGCGTCTGGTAATTGGTAGAAGGCCTTGGGGCTGCCAGCAGGTCGTCGCCCGAGGGAAACGTGCACCCGCCCAGCAGCAGCAGGGACAGCAGCACGGGTATCATTCGGATCGGTTTCATGGATTTCTCCCATTCTTAGTACTGCAAACATTTATACAGATTAAGTATAGCACAAAGCGTGTGTGTTTGGTACAGGAATTTACTTAAATTTTATCCGCATTGCGGACTTCTGTACAGGCATTCGAATCAAATCCGGCTGGGACGTCCGGCTGCGCCCTCCCCCGCGGTCGATTGACAAACCGGCTTTGAACGGGTATACTGGATGCGTATCCATTCATGCGGGTATGGCGGAATGGCAGACGCGCCAGATTTAGGTTCTGGTGTCCCTGACGTGCAGGTTCAAGTCCTGTTACCCGCACCATCTGTAAAGGCACTTGTCTGAGGACAGGCGCCTTTTTTGCTTTGTGGGCACATCGCTTCGGACAGGACTTGAACCTGCCATGCAATCGCGTCAGCGGGCGAAGCCTGCGCCCTGGGGCGCGGGCTTCGGGTCCTGTTACCCGCACCAGAAGCAGAGGCGCTTGTCTGAGGACAGGCGCCTTTTTTGCTTTGCGTAAACTTGTGACGCTGGCAGGCGTTCTTTCGTTCCGGCGGATATGCAGCAAATGGACTTTTGAGGTGTACATATACCCTTTATTTGGTAAAAAATGATAAAAATATATTTATCGCA
>USSI01000111.1 GCA_900557315.1 uncultured Butyricicoccus sp.
CCTGCTCGCCGTTGCCGGTCGGGGTCATGCCCATGACGCGGCCGCGGCGCTTGTTCAGGTCGCCGATGACATCGCCCATGTAAGCATCCGGGATAAGGACCTTCATCGAGCACACGGGCTCGAGCAGGACCGGGCTGGCCTGCGGGATGCCGGCCTTGTAGGCCAGACGCGCCGCCATCTTGAAGGACAGTTCGTTGGAGTCAACGTCGTGATAAGAACCGTCAAGCAGGGTTGCCCGCAGGCCGACCAGCGGATATCCGGCAAGCACACCATGCTCCATCGCCTCGCGGATACCCTTGTCAACTGCCGGATGGAAGTTCTTCGGCACCGAACCGCCGAAAATCTTTTCTTCGAACAGGTAGTCGCCCTCCGGATACGGCGCGAACTCCATCTTGACATGGCCATACTGGCCGTGGCCGCCGGACTGCTTCTTATGCTTGCCTTCAACCGTGACCGTCTTGCGGATCTTCTCGCGGTAAGGCACGATCGGCTGGGTCAGTTCGACCTCAACACCGAATTTATCCTTGAGCTTGGAGCAAAGGACGTCCAGATGGATGTCGCCCGCGCCCGAAATCGTATGCTGCTTGGTTTCCGGGTTGAACTCGGTCTCGAAGGACGGGTCCTCATCGTGCAGGCGCGCCAGGCCGGACGAGATTTTCTCTTCCGCACCCTTGACCTTGGGCTGGATGCCCTGCGTGTAGCACGGCGGCGCAAACTCAATCGGCTCGAGTTCTACCTTGCGCACGCTCATCGAGAGCGTGTCGCCCGTCTTGGTGGTGACCAGCTTGGAAACTGCGCCGATGTCGCCGCAGCCGACAACCGGTACCTCGGTGGTCTTCTTGCCGCAGACTGTGTAGATGTGGCCCATCTTTTCGTTTGCGTCCGCGCGCTTGTTGACCAGCGTCATATCCTGCTTGACCTCGCCGGACATCACCTTGAAGTAGGAGAAGCGGCCGTACTGGTCCGCAACCGTTTTAAATACGAACGCGCAGGTCGAGCCGTTGGGCGTGCAGTTGATCTCGATCAGCTCGCCCTTCTCGTCCTCACAGATTTCAACCGGCTTTTCATCCGGGGAGGGCATGTAGTCCGCGATGCCCTTCAGAAGTGCATACGAACCGATGCCGGTTGCCGCAGTCCCGCAGAATACCGGCGCGATGACCAGGTCCTTGACGCCCTGGCGGATGCCCGCAATCAGCTCGTCATCCGAGAATTCCTCGCCCGCGAAGTAGCGCTCCATCAGTTCTTCCGACAGCTCTGCTACGTTCTCACACAGCGCCGCGCGGTGCTGGTCGATACGGTCCTTCATGTCATCCGGGATCGGGATCTCGACGCGCTTGTTGCCCTCCATGCGGTAGGCCTTGCGGATGACGCAGTCAACAACGCCGACCGTATCGCGGTTGCCCTCGAAAATCGGGACAACGACCGGCGCAACCGATACGCCGAACTGCTTCTGCAGCTTGTGCAGCGAGCTATAGTAATCCGAGTTTTCCTCGTCGATTTTGGAAATGTAGAACATACGCGGCATGGCGCGCTCCTCGCAGCGCTCCCAGGCCTTTTCCGTGCCGACGCCCGGGCCGGACTTGCCGGTGGCGATAATCAGCGCGGACTCAGCAACGCGCAGCGCGCAGTTGACTTCGCTTTCAAAGTCGAAAAAGCCCGGGGTATCGAGCAGGTTGATCTTGCAGTCGTGGAACTCAACCGGCGCAACCGCCGTAGAAATTGAAAATTTGCGTTTGATTTCCTCGGGATCGAAATCGCAGACCGTGTTGCCGTCCGTGATCTTGCCGACACGGTCGGTCACTCCGGCGATATTAAGCAGGCTTTCCACGAGCGAGGTTTTGCCGTCGCCGCCGTGGCCCATCAGACATACATTACGAATCTTGTTAACCGGGTAATTGGCCATAGTTGATATACACTCCCCTGCCCGTGCCAGTATGCGGGCGCTTTGTTAGCGGGAACAAATCCCTTCTTTGTTATTATACACTACTGCGCGCATATACGCAAGCTGTTTTTTGTGCAGTTTTTATGTAGCCTGTTGCCTCCACCCAGCAAAATCCATGCCCGGAAAATTTTTTAAAATTTTTTGTTTTTCCTGTCACAAAACCGCCCTTTCAAACGTTTATATATATGAAAGCATTTTCCACCGCAGGCAGAAGGAGGGTACCCGTTATGACACGTGCTTATCTTGCAACCGCCGCCGCTGTGCTGGCGCTGGCCCTTGCCGTTTTTTCGGTCGTATCCATCCTCCCTGTCTGATGTTTCCCCCTCTCTTTCGATACCCGGCCGCCGGGCCTTTGCGCCCGGCAGCTCCTTTATCCCTGCGCAAACTATCGAGCCCAGCACGTATCAAAGGAAAATGCGGCTGCGCATAGCAGGCCGCGTTTCCCAAAAATCCCGGGGCATGTACCTCGGTTTTATCCAACATCAAAAAGGCTTCGGAATCAAAATTCCGAAGCCTTTTTTTGATGCGCAGGCGCTCCCAGCAGCAGGCTGGCGGCGCCGTTTCTCAATCCCAGCTGTACGCATGGACCCATTTTTCAGTGCGTCTGCAATGTAATGATAAACACCGGGATGTACCACAGCAGCAGGTACAGCAACAGGTTGGTTACCGGCAGCGCGGCCGCCGCATTCTGAAATACCAGATAGAACACGATCAGCATGCCGCAGATACCCGCGAACGCGCCCAGCGTCAGCGCCGAGCGCACTGCGCCGGCCAGCTTGTCCGCGCTTCGGAGCACCCGCATGAACGGGCCTGCGCCCTCGCGTGTCAGGATGGCGGCAGGCGCATCGCCCTCCGCATAGCGCGGGTTGAGCAGCCGCTGCACGCCAGCCGGGTCGGGCTGGTCGGCAAAACCGCGGCGCAGGTCGAACTCCGCTTCGACCATGGCAGGCGAAATATTGAAATCCCGCACCGCAAGCAGGGCGTTCATGTGCATGCGGCGCATCAGGCGCATGGCCTGATAGGTATTCTTGGTCGGCTGGTAGCGCAGTGTCAGCACACCCGCCAGCACATTGTCCACCACCAGGTAAATGCAGGTATGGTCGCCCTGGCCGGAGTGGATGCGGACTCCCATATTGACCATCAGCGCCGCCGTGCCGAGAACCACGCGGCTGGTGCCGATCTCGCCGCTCAGGCCGCCCTCGACCGCCTGCACGTTGCGGGCGGCAAAGGTCACGCCGTAGCGCTCCTTTGTGGCGTCGGTGAGCACGCGGCCCAGCTCAAGGCCTGCCGCGTCCGCCAGCGCCGCCGCGCAGGCCAGCACCTTATCATCCGACAGCCGCCCCATGTTCTGAAGCGATTCCAGGCTGACCGAGCCGGACGGGAACAGGTCGTTTTCGACCAGCACAACCTCTTCCGTGCCGCGCAGCATGTTAGCCTGCCGCGCCCCCGCGATCGCCGCGCCCGAAGCGAGCAGGCGGCGGGAAACATTATTATAGCTTGCGCCGAACGCGCAGACCAGGCCAAGCGGGGCAGAAACCGACAGGACCGCCGAAAACGCCCAGAAAAAGCGCATCGGCTCGCCGCGGCCGACCGAGGCCACGAGCGCAAAGATAATAGACGCTGCCAGCGCAATCGGCACATAAATCATCGAGAAGCGGTCCACCGTGTCCGGGCGCTCCATCTCGACCAGAAAGGCCTTTTCGTCAAACAGCGGGCCTTTGACCGCGCGGCAGGCGTCATCCTCACGGTCGTAATGGCTGTATACCGCCATGGGCTGCTCCGCCGAGCAGATTGCCTGATAGGCGCGCGCCCGCGCGGCATAGCGGCCGCGCTCCTCGCGCATGGCCGCGTACAGCAGCAGGATGCTGACCGCCAGATACGGCACGCTGACCCCGGTCTGGTTATCAAACACGATCAGGGATGCGCCGTGCAGCAGCGCCGCCAGCACCGCAAAGGAAACCAGCGTGGAGCGGTCGGGCATACCGTGCAGCAGGCTGGAAAAGCCCTTGCCGAACACGTCAATCCCGATAAACAGCGCAATAAACTGCAGCAGCATCAGTGCGCCGATGCCAATGCTCGGGTTTTCCACCACGTCCAGGATCACCGGCAGAGGCAGCACGTCAAAACCGGGCGCTATGCTGATATAGGCTGCTGCCGCGGCCAGAATCAGCACGATCACCGCGCGCGCAGACAACCCCCGTGCGCGGCGTTTGAACGCCCGCACAGCCTGTTCAGGGTCGCGCAGTTGGATTTCCTCTTCTTCCTCCGCCTGCTCGGCCGCGCGGCGCGCGGCGCGCGCCTCCTTGCGGCTCATCCCCTCTTCGCGCACAGCGCGCGGGGCCGCAGCAGGAGCCTCCGGCTCCATCCCCTCCGGCATGGGCGGGATATCATCAAATTCCTCTTCCCCGTCTGCTTCGCGCGCGGCCAGCCTGGCGGCGCGGCGCGCCTCTTTCGCCGCCGCCTTGGCTGCGGCCTTTTCGCGCTTCGCGGCGGCTTTTGCCTCGCGCGCGGCAATGCGCGCGGCGAGCACGCCGGTCGCCAGCTGGAACGCCGCCAGCAGCAGCAAAAACGCGCCGAATTTCCAGACCGCCGCCATACTGCCGCCCTCGATGCCGAAGTCGATGAGGTTGGACATGAACAGCGGGATCACGATCTCGAACACCACCTCCAGCGCCGAGAGCAGAACCGTCACGAGCGCCGGGCCTTTGTTCTCCCGCAGACTGCGGGTCAATGTATGAAGCATGGGTTTCCTCCTTCCGGGTTTGCGGGCAGCTCAGCCGAGGTCAGCATAGATCGTGCGCAGCGAAGCTTCCAGCGCCGCGATCTGCTTCGGGGTCAGTGAGCGGAGCATCTGCTGCTCCGCGGCCGCAATGGTCGCCTGCATTTCGTGTGCGATCTCGGCGGCGCGCGGTGTCTGGCAGACGAGCTTGCTGCGCTTATCCGCAGGGTCTGCGCGGCAGGACACGAAGCCCTTTTGCTCCATGCGCCCGATGACGCCCGCTACGGTCGGGTGCGACACCTGCAGGAATCCTTCGATCTCCTTTTGCGTCGCTATGCCGCCGTTTTGCTCCAGATAGCCGAGCACGCGGCTTTGCGTCAGCGTCAGGTCATGCTGCGCAAGGTTGGCGTCGGCCTGTATTTTGATCTTGTCCGTAATCATTTTTAATAGACATCCGATTGGATATTGCTCCATGATGCACCTCCGAATATGTAGCACGCTACGCATTATAAGGGCATTTATCCGAATCGTCAAGAGACTTCATAAATTGTTTACACGCGAAAAACGGCTGCAAAAAAGCACCCGTCTGCCGTGGCAGACGGGTGCTGAAAAACGCTGGTATCACAGGTGCTGGTTGCGCTCGATCCGGTCGTAGTGCTTGAGCAGGATGCCTTCCATGACGGAGGTGAGCTTCATGTCCAGATTCCAGAAGTAGATGACAAACGTGACCACGAACGCGCCGAGTGCGCCGAGCGACACACCCAGCAGGGCCTTGAGCAGCTTGCATTTCAAATTGTTCATGTTCGATCTCCTCTCTGATTACCAGGACTTCTCGTCCTTCAGGATCTCCAGGCTCGGATCCACAGGCTCTTCCTGCATGACGGTGC
>USSI01000112.1 GCA_900557315.1 uncultured Butyricicoccus sp.
TGAATTCGAGCGGCTCGGTGAACAGTGTCCGGTCGCCCGCCAGATGCACGTCGCCGAACCCTGTGAGGTTCACGGTCTCAACGTTCACGCCGTGGTCAATCACGAACTGCTGCGGCGTCACCGGCAGCACGACCTCCTGCCCGGTCGTCAGATTGACGAAGATGATGCGGCACTTGCCCTGATGATACGCCTGCATCTGCCGGGCGGCCAGCATGCCGAGCATGCCGGCGACCGTACCGCCGATGATCCCGCCGCCGATAATCGGCATGGATTTGCCCTCCTTTCCCCAAAATAAAAGCCCCGTCTCTGCCTTGCTTGACAAAGACGGGGCTTCCGCTGTCTTTGTCGGCGTTGCCCTCAGCTCGGGCGCAGCGTGCGCCGTGCCGCGAGGACACGGGCGGCGACCGCTTCCGCGATCGCGTCGATGTCGCTGTCCTGCCGGACGGTATAGTTGCCGCCCATGTTTACGACCACATTGCCGCCGCTTTCCTTTCGGTCCGCGGCGCGCGCCTCGCGCGCGGTCAGCACCCGCTCGCCCTCATGGAGCAGATACAGGGTGTTGTCGCGCGGCACGCGGTTCTCGCCGATGGCGCGGTATGGCGAAGTCGCACCGGTCAGATGCGAGCCACCGGTCGCCCGGCTTGTCGTCCCGCCGGCGACCGAGACACTGGGCAGTGTGACGCTGGGCGGCCGGTAGCTGGTGATTGCCGCGGAAATGCCCTGTGTGTACTGCTGCCCGAGCCGCTGACCGGCATTATAATAGGTCGCGTCCGCCGATGTATCAGCAGCGACAGTCTGCGCCAGCGAAAGCTGGCTTTCCAGCAGGATCTGTGCGCCCTCGCTGGCATTGTACTCGTTCTGCGCCATGACCTGGGCCTCCGCCAGCAAACGGCCCATGTCAGCCTGCGCCTGCTGCGCGGCTTCGGAATCAGCCGGCTGGGCGGCGGCGATCTGCGCGGCAGAAGCGTACTCCTCAGCCATCTCCTGCAGGCGGCCAATCTGCGCTTCAAAGCCTTCTTCCGGCAGCACACCGGTCATAACGGCGTTCATCGCGTCGCGCACCATCTGCTCGCGGGTGTTTTCCAGACTGGCTTGGAACGCGCCGATCTGCTCGTAAGCCTGCTGCATGGATGCGCCCATCTCGCCGTTCATCCAGTCGAGCTGCTCCTGCAGCCCGGCCTTGCGCGCTTCATTGTAGCCCTCGCCCATCGCAGCCTGCAGGTCGGCGTTTGCGTCCTCGATGTTGCCCATCAGCCCTTCATAGCTGCTGGCAAGCCGTTCGGATAGCCCGCCGTACTGTTCGCTGATGTAATTCAGGATCGCGTCTGCCGCGGTCGTGCCGCTGACGTCGCCATTGGACACCAGCTCCTGCACCGCGCTCTCCTGCACACCGAGCGCCTTGCTCAGCGCCTCGTACACGTTCAGGCCGCGCTCGGAGAAGTAATTGAGGTACTCCATCGTGGCCGTGTCCGTGATGCGCATACGGTTGAGGCCGGACACCCACAGCGACACATCCGAGCTGTTAAGGTTCAGTCCGGCCGTGGCGTCGGACAGGTCGCCCAAGACCTCGAAGATCTCAGACGGGTCGTAAGAGTTGAGCAGCTGCTTGGTATAGCCCGTGATCTCGTCGTAGGTGTAATTGGTGCGGGAAGCCATCTCGCGTACCTGCTCGAGGTAGGCATCCGCGGCCTCGTCGCCGCCGAGCGCCTTGGAAAAGGCCATCCGGGTCTGCTCACGCGTGCCAGCGATTGCGCTGCCGCTTGTCAGCGCCTGCGCCTGCTCATCCAGCACGCCCTCTACGGATTCCTGCACATAGCTCTTAAAGGCCTCGTCCTTTTCGGTGAACTTCTGCGCCGCAGCTTCGATGCCGCCGGACACTGCACCAATCGCACCGCCCACGGCAGCGCCGATCGCAGTGCCGACGCCCGGAATGATCGACCCGGCGGCTGCGCCCATCGACGCACCCGAAATCGCGCCGCCCAGCACGGACTCGATCGCCGCGCCGTCGCTCGCGCCATAGTACGAGCCGAGGAACGCGCCCGCAGCCTGCGACAGGCTGCCGCTCAGCATATCGCCAAAGCCCGCGGTCGCCAGCGCGCCGCCAAGCGTGCCCCACATGGAGCCGCTTTTGCCGCTGCCGGAAGCACGGTTGGACAGCTTGCTGTTCGTGCCCGCCAGCGACATCATGTTTTTTTCAGCGGCCTGTGCGCTCGAAGATACCGCCTTGAGCTGGCTGGTCAGGTTGTCAAACTCGATCTGCTTGTCCTTGAGCGCCAGCTCGTCGGCCGCGTCGCCGGTCGCCTTGAAGCGCTTCTCGGCTTCGCGCAGCTCGCTTTTGGCGCGGGACAGGTCGAGTTTGAGGTTTGTCCGGGTGTTATTCAGCTTGGTCAGGCTTTTCTGGAGCGCGTCAACATCGTTTACGCTGGTGTTCGCCGCGTTGGCCAGCTTGCGGAGCGTCTGCGAGAAATTGTCCTTCGCGCTCAGCGCGATTGATACGTCAGGCATCCAGCCCCGCCTCCTTCCAGCTCATGCGCTCGCTTTCCGCCCGCCAGCGGATGCCCTCCAGCGTCTTGGGCAGGCACTCGGCCAGCACAAACGCCTGCAGCACCAGCCGTTCGCCGGGCGGCAATTTCAGATAGTCGGACGGCAAGACGTGATGCTGCTTGAAAAGCAGGTACATCAAAAACGTCTCGTCGTCCTCTCTCAGTTTTTTTCGATGCCCGCCAGAATCTGCAGGGTCGAGCCGCGGTAGCCGGACAGCTTTTCGATCGCCGCCTGCAGATCCGCGACCTCACCCGCGCGCAGCATCCTGTAAACCACTTCATACGGTGTGACCGCGCCCACCGCCTTCTGCAGGCGCTCATCGCGCAGGTTGGGTTCGACAACGCCCGCTGTGATGATCGCCGCGGTGAATCCCGCGTTGTTGCCGAGGTTCATGTCCTGGATCTCGCGCACCTTGTTGTAGCTCAGCTCGCGGATGCGGAACACGACCGGCTCGCCGTCCGCGTCCGTCCAGCTTTTGAAGCGCAGCAGCTGCTCCTGCGGCGCGCGGGTGCATACGCCGAGCAGCTTTTCCACCGTGGTCGGCGTGCGATTTCCCTTTTTCTCTGCCATCTTGGTATCCTCCTTATCTGGGCTGGATCAAATCGAGGTAGTCCCAGCGCGTGAATGTAAACGGGCATTCGATCTGGCCCTTTGCCGCGGCTTCCCAGTCGGCGAGCGTCAGGTCATCAAAGGACGCGTCGTAGATGACCACGCGCTCCGCGCCGTAGGCGTCCGGGTCGTCCAGGTTAGAAATCAACTTGACGCGCGTGTCCTTGCCGTTCTTGAGGTTGTCGCTCATCTTGATGGCCATGCGCGAGTTTACCTTGTGAAAGCGGATCGTGCCCGTGCCCTTGGCGCTCATGGTCTTGCTGTCGACCATAAACTGCCTGCACATGGGCACATCCTCTTTGTTGACGGCCACCTTGGCCTGCAGGCCGAGCGTCTCGCCGCAATAGTCATCATCCATCCAAGACTCGCCGTGCGTGCCGGAAATGACGCGCGCAGCCGAATCCATGCTTGTGCTCATATCTGCCAGCCTCCTTTATACCGTAATGCGAATTGTGACGTCCTCGATCGCGTCGAGGATCGTGAACGAGCCGATGAGGAACACATGCGAGCCGGTGTCCGCGTGGCGCAGCTCCTCATCCTCCATCTCATCGCCTGCGGTGCCCAGGTAGTCGCGCACCGCCTCGGTGTCGATATCCAGCGAAGAACCGCCCTCCAGCAGGATGCCCGCCTCCTCCAGCTCGTGGAAGTAGTTGCGGCCGGCCGTGACCAGCAGCATGCGGTTGTCGTAGCTGTTGGCGTACTTGCCGATGAACGTGTCCTCGATGGTCGCGCGGAAATCCGCGTCCACGCGGTCGATGACCTCGAGTGCCTTGATCTTCTGGAAGATCGGCCCGTGGTCGAGCGTGGTGGTGGTCAGCGAGTTGACCGCGCGGGCGATCTTGACCTGCCGCCCGTCGTGGATCAGGATCAGTTTGCCCGCGTCGATCGCGGCATCCGCGTCCTCCTTGTCCAGCCGGGTGATGTCGGTCAGCTCGGGCAACGGCGCATAGGTCGCGGACATCGTCCACGGCGTGCCCGCCAGAATGCCCGCAATGCGCGAGCAGTATTCGGCGGCCGTGTAGGTCTCGGTGCCGTCTGTCATGCCGTCTGCCTCGAAATCCACGACCGGATCGTAGTCCGCCACCATCTCGGGCAGCACGCACTTGATGTGGCTGTGCGCCTCGCGGCGCTCCTTGAGCCAGGTCACCATCGCCTGCGCCTCGGTCGCGGTCAGGTCGGGCGGGCCGCACAGGTAGTCCACCTCCTGCGTGGCGAAATACGCCAGCGCATCCGCGAGATTGGTGTCTTCTGCATCCGTGACGTACAGATACACCGCCTTGGGCGGGTTGACGTAGCCCAGAAAGGCACGTTCAATGTACGCTTTGTTGTCCTCCGTCAGCGTGGACGGGATTTTAGATGCGCGCGTCAGGTAATGCGCGCCCGCCTCCTGCGTGTCGCGCACGATCAGGCCGACATAGCCCTTGTCGCCCATCGCGATCGTGACCTGCGCGGCGGTCTGGAATGTAATATCAATAGAGGGTAATCCCATATATGTTAAGCCTCCTTCGGCGCGGTGCCCAGCGACACATCCTCAATGAGCGGCTGTGTCTCCGGCGCAGCCGGGCGGTCGTCTTCATAGATTACGGTGATGGTCACGTCCGCCACGTCGAGCGAACGCGATATATCAATACGGTCAGCGGTCAGCCTGCGGTCTCCGCAGACGAGCGCGCCGCGCTGCAAAAATGCAGCGGTCAGGGTTTCGGTCACCTCATACAGCCGCGCGGTCTCGGTCTCGTAGCGGTCGCCGACCTCGTCGATGCACTGCACGGTAACCATATGTTCCACCTCGAACACGACCACCGTGCGGGAAGTGACCTTGCGGCCCTCCGGCCGCAGGAAAAAGCTCGGCCGTTCAAACTTCTCCGGGATGACGTCGGTGTACACCGTCCGGTCAGGGTACAGCCGGACGAGGATGGTGTTCACCCCGTCCATGATTTCTTTTACTGTCAGCATTTATTTGCCTCCCAGTCTCGTGGCTACTTCATCGCCCCAGCGCGTGACCTCGCTTTGCAGCATGCGGGCAAGCGATGGCCGCACCGCGCTGTAAAAGCCGCGGCCATTGACGTACAGCACCTTGATGCGGGGGCGGTACCGCTTGGCGCGCCCGCTTGGCCTGCGCCGTGCGTGGCCGTTTTCCAGATAATTCGTGATCGCGCCGGGGCTGTCCGGCCCGCTGGAGGAATTGGTCGGGCGGACGGCGGCATATCCGCCGCCCGAACCGATGTACTTTTCCTGCCAGCCCGCGACATGGCCGTGCGCGTCGTTGATGCGGCCGCGGATCTGCCCGCGCGCGCCTGCCTGCATGCGCGCGCCCAGCCGCTCATGG
>USSI01000113.1 GCA_900557315.1 uncultured Butyricicoccus sp.
CGGCAGCGGGCGGCCGGCTTTGAGGTACAGCTCGTCCCCGCACCAGACCAGGCGGGTGCCCAGTTCCTCCAGGCATTCCTGCGCAAACGGCTCGACGATATCGAGGATGGCCGCGGCCGCCGCTTTGTCGGTCGGCTCGAGCGGATACAGGCCCTCGCGGTGGTCTGTCATCCCGAACGGCACGACCGAAATCGTGTTCACCGCCGGATACAGCTTTTTCAGGTCGTGCAGCGAGCGGCGTAGCTCGTCGCCGTCGTTCAGTCCCTTGCACACGACCAGCTGGCAGTTCATCGTAATGCCGCCTTCGGCAAAGCGGTCCATGATTTTGAGCGCCTCGCCCGCGCGC
The DNA here is from genome assembly GCA_900557315.1 of uncultured Butyricicoccus sp. Lineage (GTDB taxonomy): Bacteria > Bacillota > Clostridia > Oscillospirales > Butyricicoccaceae > Agathobaculum. Next base: position 347 of record USSI01000113.1, read on the forward strand.
CGGTTCTGCAGCATTTTAACGCGCAGTTCCGGGTTGGTTGTCTGCACCGAGATATTGACCGGCGAAATGTGCATACGCAGAATGCGGTCCACATCCGCCTCGGACAGGTTGGTCATCGAGATATAGTTGCCCATCAGGAAGGACATACGCGCGTCGTCGTCCTTGACGTAAAGTGTCTCCCGCATTCCCTTCGGCAGCTGGTCAATGAAGCAGAACACACATTTATTTGAGCACTGCTTCATCTTATCCATCAGATAGTGTTCAAAATTCAGGCCGAGCGGCTCCCCCTCGCGTTTGCGCACGCGCACCTCGCGGACGGTTTCGCCGTCCTGTCCCAGCACCTGAAGCGTCAGGCGCGCGTCATAGCTGTAAAACTTATAATCCAGCACGTCACGGATTGCAACGCCGTCGATCTGAAGCAGGATCTCGCCTGCTTCCAGCCCAGCGCGCGCCGCCGGACTGCCCTCGTCTACACTGATAATTTTCGACGCCATCGCGCGCCCTCCCCTCTGTGATTCGTAAACTCTCGCGCAGTGCGCGGCAAATCCTCTTCGTTTGGGCCGCTCGCAGTCCAAACGAGGAGAAGCCAAAAAAAATGGAGAAGCCGATCGCCGCCTTCTCCATTTTTCTGTTCTGTTTTCAGCCTTACGCTTCCTTGGCGACAACCTCACGGCCGTTGTAGTAGCCGCAGGCCTTGCACATTCTGTGAGCCAGCTTCATCTCGCCGCACTTCGGGCACTTGCACATGCCGGGCAGAGAGAGCTTCCAGTGGGAGTTGCGGCGCTTGTCGCGGCGGGCTTTGGATACCTTTCTCTTCGGTACTGCCATTGTGGATACACCTCCTACTCTTTCTTCTGTATTTTTTATTGCATCAGTTTGTTATTCGCCCTCGTCCGAGTCGAGCAGGGCGCGCAGCGCGGCAAATCGCGGGTCGATCTGCTTTTTCTCACAATCGCAGTCAACCTCGTTGCGGTCGGCGCCGCAGTGCGGACAGAGGCCTTTGCAGTCCTCCCTGCACAGATAAGTCATCTGTACCTGCAGGATCAATGCCGGCACCAATACGTCCGCAGGATCCACGCTGTCACCGGTCAGCACGAAAAGATCGTCTTCTTCCTCTGCCTCGGGATCATCCGTCAGGACGGTATCAACCTCGGCTGTCAGCAGGATATCGAGCGGTTTCAGGCAGCGCGCACAGGCAGTGGAATAGATCGTTTTGACCGTACCCCTGAGCCGCAGGACACCGCTTTCGTTGGAAACCTCGCCGCTGAGCTGGACAGGGCTTTGGAACGGCTTCGCACCATAAAGCGTTTCCTCCCGCAGGTCGATGGTTTCATCGAACGGGATGGGCGCGTGCTGCGAAGCAGTCAGCTTTTTTAAATCAATCTTCATGTCAACCTCACATGGTACTAAGATAGTATACTACAAGTAATCAGTCTTTGTCAACCAATTTTTACACCAATATTGGAACAATTCGTTTTCCCGTCCGCACTTCCCTTTTGGAAAAAAATACGGTATACTGGATGCACCACATTATTTCATTTCAGAAAAGGAAATCCGGTTTTGAGAGAATATTATATCACAAAAAACGACAGCGAGCAACGGCTGAATAAATTTCTGGAGAAAGCCGTGCCGCTCCTGCCCGGCGGCATGATGCACAAATACCTGCGTCTGAAGCGCATCAAGGTCAACGGCAAGCGCACGGAAGCCGCATACCGCCTGTGCGAGGGCGACGCGATCCAGCTGTACCTCAACGACGAGTATTTTGACGCGCCGCCCGAGGAGGAGGCTTTCCGCCGCATCACACATCCGCAGGTGCGCATCGTCTATGAGGACGAAAACATCCTGTTGGCGGACAAGGCGCCCGGCATGGTTGTCCACGCGGACGAGCACGGAGATACCAATACCCTGATCGCCCACATCCAGGCCTACCTGTACCAGTCCGGCGCATGGAACCCGGACGATGCGGCATCGTTCGCGCCCGCGCTGTGCAACCGCATCGACCGCAACACCGGCGGCATTGTGATCGCCGCAAAAACCGCCGAGGCGCTGCGCATCCTCAACGACAAGATCAAGGACCGTGAACTGGAGAAACGGTATCTGTGCGTTGTCCACGGCCGTCCCCGGCCGGCCGAGGGGCTGATCGAAAACTACCTGCGGCGCGACGAAAAACGCAAGCAGGTCACGCTGCACAAAACGCGCGTACCCGGTGCAAAGACCGCGCGCACCCGCTACCGCACGCTGGCAACGGCAGGCAGGCTGTCGCTTGTCGAGTGCGAACTGCTCACCGGCCGCACGCATCAAATCCGTGCGCATATGGCGTCGATCGGCTGTCCCCTGCTGGGTGACGGCAAGTACGGTACAAACGAACTGAACCGCCCTTACAGTGAGACCGGACAGGCGCTGTACGCCTACCGCCTCACCTTCCGGTTTGCGCAGGACGCCGGGGCGCTCTCCTATCTTAACGGGAAAACCTTTACCGTACACGACATCCCCTTTGTCAAAAAATACTTTCCAAGTTTCCGGCTATAATACGGCAAAAGCGCAGGGACCCTTCTCCGGCTCCTGCGCCCTTTTATGCCATTTTGCAATGCTATGGCAGCATACGCATCAGCAGCAGGCCAAGGCAGAGCACGCCCAGCCCGGCCAGCGCGAAAATCGTCCCGATCACGCAGTTTATGATCTGGCCGGTCATCCGGAGGTAGGACTGCTCCGGCTTGCTTACATTATAACATACATCGCATTCCCTTCCCAATCGGAAAATGCCATTGCTCGTCCAGCCTGTACTTTTGACATATCTCGTCCCATCGACAACGTATTCATAGGTCGCGCGCGCCGGCTGGCTTCCCGTTCCGGTTCCCGGCTGGACCCGCGTCATAATTCCCCTGGTACGCCCTCTGCATTTAATAAACCTGATATAACGCGGGACGCAGAATACAAGCCCCACAATCAGAAACGAAAAACCGATGATCCAGACTGCTGTCATGCTTTTCCCTCCCTGCATCCCGTTTCTGCACACTGTTCCTATCCAAAGCATAGCATCCCGTTCCCTCCCGGTCAAGCGCGGCAGCGTATCACAAAATACGTTTCGTCAAAACAAAAACGGCATGGTGCTGCCATGCCGTTTTGCTTTATTCAGAACACTTCCTTACCCGATTTTCGTATAAACTTTGCCCGGCTCGAGCGTAATGCCCTTGACCGCCGCCAGCTCGGAGACTGTAACAAAGGCGTAGGTTTTATCCGTCCTGCTCTGCAGCTCGTCAATCGCGGCGAGCACGCCCTCAATCGTACCACTGTACAGATCGTGCATCAGGATAATCGAGCCGTCCTCCGCCTGGTTAATGATATTGTTCTTCACGCTCACCGGATCGGTCCTGGTTTCCCAGTCGTGCGTGTCCACATCCCAGTTGATGATCGGCAGGCCGAGTTCTTTCATCACGGATTTGACCTTATCGTCATACGCGCCGCCCACCGGCCGCATCACAGTCGGCCGTTCGCCGCAGTACTGCTCGATCAACTGGCTATTGGATTCAATCTCCTCACGGATCTGGTCCTCGCTCAGCGCAGGAAGCATCTGCATCGGATGGGTCATCGTATGGTTGCCCAGTTCATGGCCCTCGGCCAGATACCGTGCGCAATGCGAATGGAAGTCCTTCAGGCGGTAGCCACACATAAAGAACGTCGCATGGGCGCCGCGCTCTTTAAGCCCATCCAGCAGTGTTGCGGTCATTCCATTCGGATAGCCGTCCTTCGCACCAGTCGGGCCATCGTCAAACGTCAGTGCAATGTAAACATCCGCCTCCGGGATATTCTGGCCTATCGCCTGTGTCACCCCGCCTGTCATCGTGTTCAGATAAGCCTTCTGGCTGTCAAAACCGTCGAGCGACATATCAGTAAACGCATAGGTGCCGTCACCCAGGTCGGAATAGTTTTTACCGGTCAACGCGGCAAACAGCTGTGCGGAGACGTAAAATTTACCGGTCTCCTCGTCCTGATACACTTTTATATCATCGCCTTTGACCCGGTCGCCATCCACCTTTGTCTTTCCATCGCTGCGTATGGTGGACTGCTTGCCGTTATATTCAACCGTCCATTCGCCTTTACTGTCAAACGAAGCCGTCCCGCCGAGTGCCGTCATCGCAGCCTTAAGCGGCACATACCGGGTTCCGTCCACCTCGATTGCAGCGGTGCCGCGCTTGCCTTCCTCCTCAGCCATCGAATGGTTTTGGCCGCCCGCTACTACCTTGTCTGAGTCCGTGCGCATCACGATGCTTCCCGCTGAAACCTGCTGTTCAGAGGGCCCCAGCACTTCGAGCGCCTTTTCCGCAATTTTACCGAGTTTCTTCTCATCCAGCGCCTTTTTGGATTGCGAAACCACCACAAGGTCGCCCTGATCCGCCCCCAACTCGCCTACCTGCCAGGAAAACGCTTCACAAACATCGCGCACCGGCACAAAGGTAATGCCCTCCTTGGTTTCAGGCGCTGCGGACATGGTTTTATTCTCTTCATTCAGCCGCAGGGCAGTGCTGCCCGTCTGCACGCTGACCGTATCTTTTTTATATTGGATGGATGCGTTTTTGCCCGCTTCGTCCCACGACAGTTCCAGGCCCAGGTTGCTGCACAGGGAATCCAGCGCAACATAAACCGTCCCGCTGCTGTTCCTGTATGGCGCCGCGCTCCCCAGATCGACCGGTTTGCCATCCAGATAAGCGCGGGTGTTGTCCACCTGATATACCAGCTGATTTTGTTCCCCCCCCAAAATCGCGCTGGAAATACCCTTTACAATTTGAAACGCAACCGGCACCGCGATAATAATCACAAGGATCAGGGCGATCAGAACCCCATAGTGACTGTTGCGGCGGCGACGGCGGCGATGCGGCCGGTACGAAGACCGGTACACCGACTGATATGCCATTTTTGTTCATTCCTTCCTACTTTTTATTGTTTTCTGTATTGCCATCCATAATTATAGCATCATACTTTTCAAAATAAAGTTACAGTACTGTTAATTTTCTCTTCCTGCGGCAGCCAGTGCCTCCCCAAGCAGCTGGACACCGACGCCGAGCAGTTTCGGTCCCACATAGGCGCCCAGC
>USSI01000114.1 GCA_900557315.1 uncultured Butyricicoccus sp.
TTTTCGCGGGCGCCTATATCTCCACCCAGCTGCAGAATGCGATTGTATTTGCGGTGCTGATTATCGTGCTGCTGGTCAAGCCGGACGGCCTGCTCGGCAAGCACGTCAGCGAAAAGGTTTAAAGGGGGCGGCTGTAATGCAAAAATTGAAAAAATATGCCGCTTCCAAAGCGGGACGCGATACGCTGATTTCGTTCGGCATCGTGATTGTTGCGTTCATCGTGATGCAGGTCCTGCGCTCGCTCGGCCTGGTGTCCAGCCTGCTGGAAAGCCTGCTCGTGCCGATCTGCGCGTATATCATTATGGCGGTTTCGCTCAACCTGACTGTCGGCATCCTGGGCGAGCTGTCGCTCGGCCACGCGGGCTTCATGTCGGTCGGCGCATTCTCCGGCATTGTGGCGGCAACCTGCCTGAGCAATACCGTGGCGTTCGAGCCGCTCCGCCTCGCGATTGCGATTGTGATCGGCGGCATCTGTGCGGCGGTTGCAGGCGTGATCGTCGGCGTGCCGGTGCTGCGCCTCAAGGGCGACTATCTGGCGATTGTCACACTGGCCTTCGGCGAGATCATCAAAAATATTATCAACGTGCTTTATATCGGCCTGGACGGCGCCGGCCTGCACTTCAGCCTGCTGCAGCAGAGCTTTACGCTTGAGGAAGGCGGCGAAATGATTATCAACGGCCCGATGGGCGTTTCGGGCGTTTCGCGTATTTCCAGCTTTGTTTCGGGCTTTGTGCTGGTGCTGATTACGCTGTTCCTCATCCTGAACCTGATTAACAGCCGCGCGGGCCGCGCGATCATGTCCGTGCGCGACAACAAGATTGCTGCGGACTCGATCGGCATCTCGACCACGCGGTACAAGCTGCTGGCATTCGTCATCTCGGCAGCGTTCGCCGGTATGGCGGGCACGCTGTACGGCCTGAATTACACTACGATCACTGCCACCAAGTTCGATTTCAATACCTCGATCCTGATCCTGGTATTTGTCGTGCTGGGCGGCCTGGGCAACATCTGGGGCTCGATCATTGCGGCAGCGCTGCTGACCGTGCTGCCCGAGGTGCTGCGCGAGGTCGGCGACTACCGCATGCTGATTTATGCTATCCTGCTGATTGCGATGATGCTGTTCAACAACTCCTCGCTCAAGCAGCGCATGCTGGAAAAGCGCGGGCTGAAGCAGATGGAGAAGCTGGAAAAAGCAGAACAGTCCGGAAAGGAGGGCGCGTAATATGGCGATGCTCGAAGTTACCTCGCTGGGGATTTCGTTCGGCGGCCTGCGCGCCGTGGACGAACTGTCCATGAAAATTGAAAAAGGTGGCCTGGTTGGCCTGATCGGCCCAAACGGCGCAGGAAAGACCACGGTGTTCAATATGCTGACCGGCGTATACCGTCCGACCGACGGCGGTATCCGTCTGGACGGGCAGAACCTGATCGGCAAAAAGCCGCACGACATCTGTAAGCTCGGCGTGGCGCGCACCTTCCAGAACATCCGCCTGTTCTCCAAGCTGACCGTACTGGACAATGTCAAAACCGGCCTGCATAATCAGGTCACCTACACGCTTGCGGAGAGCCTGCTGCATATCGGCTCCTACCGCAAGAAGGAGCGGGCGATGGATGAACGGGCGATGGAACTGCTCCGTGTGTTCGGGCTGGAGGGCGTTGCGGACTATCAGGCGGCCAACCTGCCCTACGGCAAGCAGCGTAAGCTGGAGATCGCCCGCGCGCTGGCCACCGACCCCAAGCTGCTTCTGCTTGACGAACCGGCGGCAGGCATGAACCCGAATGAGACCGGCGAACTGATGGAGACCATTGAGCTGGTGCGCAAAAAGTTCGGCGTGACCGTGCTGCTGATCGAGCACGATATGAAGCTGGTCTCGGGCATCTGCGAATACCTGTATGTGCTCAATTTCGGCCGCCTGCTGGCCGAGGGCACGCCGGCAGAGGTTCTGCAAAACCCGGAGGTCGTTACGGCCTACCTCGGCGAATAAGAAGGGGGGAAACAGAAGTATGGCAATGCTGGAAGTCAAGGATATCAACGTGTACTACGGCCTGATCCACGCGCTGCGCGATGTTTCCTTCGAGGTAAACGAAGGCGAGGTCGTTGCGCTGATCGGCGCGAACGGCGCGGGCAAGACCACGACGCTGCACACGGTCACCGGGCTGCTGCCGTCCAAGGGAGGTACGGTGACCTTTGAGGGCAAGGATATCACCAAAAAGCCCGGGCACGAGATCGTGCGCCTGGGCATGAGCCATGTGCCGGAAGGCCGCCGCGTGTTCGCGGGGCTGACCGTGCGTGAAAACCTGCGCATGGGCGCGTACACGCGTCCCAAGAGCGAGGTGGAAGCGTCGCTGGCGGACGTGTATAAGCGGTTCCCGCGTTTGGAGGAGCGCAAAAACCAGGCTGCGGGCACCCTGTCCGGCGGCGAGCAGCAGATGCTTGCCATGGGCCGCGCGCTGATGGCAAAGCCGCGCATCCTGCTGCTGGACGAGCCGTCGATGGGCTTGTCGCCGCTGTTTGTGGGCGAGGTGTTCAAGATCATTCAGGAGGTCTCTGCCGCCGGCACGACCGTCCTGCTGGTCGAGCAGAACGCAAAGAAGGCGCTTTCCATCGCGGACCGCGCCTATGTGCTGGAAACCGGCCGGATCGTCAAGTCCGGAAAGGCGTCCGACCTGCTGAACGACGATTCGATTAAAAAAGCTTATCTGGGTGAATAAGGGGGAAGGACGTATGAAGCCGTATATTATTACCATTGCACGCCAGTATGGCTCGGGCGGCAAGACGGTCGGCAAGATGCTGTCGGAAAAGCTGAATATCCCGTATTACAACCGCGAGATCATCACCATGGCTTCCGAGGACAGCGGCGTCAACGAGATACTGTTTTCGGATGAGCGGCTCAAGCCCGACCTGCTGACGCGGCTCAAGGCACGCTATAAGGGACAGTACCCGCTGCCGAATGATTCCTCCAAAGCCTATCTGCGGGACGACGCCCTGTTCGACTATCAGGCGAAGATCATCCGCAAACTGGCTGACCAGGGACCGTGTGTGCTGATTGGGCGCTGTGCGGACTTTATCCTCAAGGGCCGTCCGGACGTAGTGCGTGTGTTTGTGCACGCGGATGCGGATTTCTGCCTCGAGCAGGCGATGCTGGTGGACTCCCTGCCGGAAGAGGAGGTTGTCCGCAAGATTGCGGAGATTGATGAATACCGCGCAAAGTATTACAAGCACCATACCGGGCATGACTGGTATGATGCACGCAACTACGACCTGTCGCTGAACAGCGGTGTGCTGGGCTTTGACGGCGTGGTAGAGGAGATCGTGCAGTATATGGAAGTGCGCTCTCAGTTCCAGAAGTGATATAGAGCCGCCTGCTAAGACGCAGGCGGCTCTTTGCTGCTGGTCGGTATTGGACGGCGTGAAAAAAGAATCCAGAAAATTTTTAAAAAATTGAAGAAAAGACTTGACGTGACCGGCATTTTCGGATATAATATTTTTCGTCCTCTGCGAGAGCAGATCAGCGAACATGGAGAGTTGGCTGAGTGGTCGAAGGCGCACGATTGGAAATCGTGTAGGCGTGATGAGCGTCTCCAGGGTTCAAATCCCTGACTCTCCGCCATAAAGTACCGGAATCAATGCGATTTTGGTACTTTTTGTTTTTTATAATCTAAAAAAGTTATGTTAAAATAATATCAATAATTCGGCACATTTTTAAAATTGGCCCAAAAGTGGCCCGACTTTTCAAAAAAATTCCCCGGACGTCTTGCGGCATGCAGACAAATCCGGGGCTTTTTTTATTTTTCGGCGGCCTTTTCTTCTGCCGGGAGACTGGGGAATATACCTTCAATCACGCGCTTGGAAGCTGCAGCGGCCGTGTCGAAATCTTCGTGCAGGTACCTTTGCGTGGTTTCGATCTTTGTATGTCCCAAAAGATTTTTGACTGTGTTCAAATCGGCGCCACTGTGGATCATCATCATGGCCGCCGAGTGCCGAAGATCATGTATGCGGACATTATCATATCCCATTTGTCTGCGGAAAGCATACCAGCGGCGCGTGATAGCGTTGGGCGATGGCAGTCTGCCGTCCAGCTCACACACATACTGCACGATCCGGTCGCGCGGAAAGGCCTGTCGAACCGCTTGAAGCACATCCTTGACATAGGGCACCAGGTACATTACGCGGTGGCTGCTGGAGGTTTTCAGCTTTGGCGTCCATACGGTCTTCTTGCCGCCATCGTAGGTGTATTGTCCGGATATTGTGATGGTATCGTTCTTGAAATCAATATCCGCCCAGCGCAGTCCCAGAGCCTCGCCGCGCCGGAGACCGTAGACGACGCACAGGAGCACGACGAGATAGAGCTGCTCATCATATTCGGGCAGGGCTTCAAGTATCTTTCGCGCGTCCTCGGGCTTAATTACAGAGGCATGGAACGGTTCTGTTTCCTGCGGCAGTATTGCCTTAGCACAGGGATTGTCCTGCATCAGTTTGCTTTCGACTGCGTAATTGCAGGCGACTTTGAGAACACGATGCGCATAGGCGATTGTTCCGCGGCGCATCGGCTTTCCTTTTTTGGTTGTCATCTTCGCAATGTTGGCATAGGCGGCTTCTACGCGGATGCGGTTGAGCTTACTGATCGGGACGGCTCCCAACTCGTTATTGAGCAGTGCGGCGCATCCTTCATACCCTCTAATCGTGTTCGCTGCTCTGCCGCGCATCTTGCAAGCCTCGATATAGGCAGCGAGCAGCTGCTGCACCGTCATTGTGTCTGCATCAGCGGGACGGCCGGCGTGCGCCTCGATATATTGCCGTTCCCATTCTAACGCGGCCTTCTTCGTGGGGAATCCGGTTTTCAGTTTCCGCTTACGGTTCCCTGCTTCATCGTACCAGCTGGCGCGGGCAGACCAGCCACTTTTATCTTTTTGGACCATAAAAATACCCCTTTCCACCATGAAAAATGTATGGTAAAATAGGGGTTGATGATTAGGTGTAGGAATTTAGTCATCAACCCCATATGAGACCGCTTCGGGTTGCCGCCCAGAGCGGTCTTTTTTTATTTTTGATGAAATAGTTTAATAGATTTTTGATTATCTCTTTAGAAGTTCTTATATGCCGGTATAGCCCATAACTACGGGCTTTTCCGGCATTTTTGATAACGGAAGAAGTTCACATTTTTTCTCATTTCCCCTCACGTCTTTGCTATGGGAAGTAGTAGAAACGGTAGTAAATACCGACTTACTACTAAGCGGCAGCCTTGGTTTCCTCCGTGTTCTCCACGGTGGTTTCCGCAGCAACTACGGTGGTTTCCACCTTGGCCGCTTCCAGCCGCGCCATTTCCGCCTGTGCGGATTGGAATGTGGCGTGTGCGTAATAGTTCAGCGTCATAACGATATTGGCGTGTCCCATGATGTACTGCAATGCCTTGGGGTTCATCCCGGCGTTTGCCAT
>USSI01000115.1 GCA_900557315.1 uncultured Butyricicoccus sp.
GTTTTTCAATCTCCGCTTCGTCCGGCGTGACATAGGCGGTCTGATACACATGATAGATCACCATACCCGGCTTTGCGCCTGCGGGCTTCTTGACCTGGCGTACAGGAGTGTAATCTACCGGCACAAGCGAGGAATGGCGCGCCTTGGAATGGTACGCCGCAATCATCGCCGCCTCGGTCATGGCCTGGCCGGTCGGTTCCCGGCCGTCCGCCACCAGTATGACATGCGAGCCGTGGATTTTCTGCGTATGGAACCAGATATCGCTCTTGAATGCGGTCTTGAGCGTAAGCAGATCGTTCTGCAGATTGTTCTTGCCTGCGAACACATCAAACCCATCGCTCGTACGGTAGTGGAAGGGCTTTGCCTGCACCGGTTTTGCGCGCAGTTTTTTGTTGCGCCCCTGCTTATTTGACAACACTCCTGCCTGCGTCAGCTCCTCACGCAGCTGAGACAGGTCGCGTTCGCTCTCCGCCTCTCCCAGACTTACCAGCACACTTTCCAGATAGTCAAGGTCTGCGCGTCCCTGCGCGATCTGCCGGGTAAGCACCTCTTCCGCTGTCTTGGCTTTGTTGTACTGTTTGAAATACCGCTGGGCATTCTGCTGCGGCGTCAGGCGCACGTCGAGCGTGATCTCGGCCTCCGGGCAGCCCTCAGTATAATAATCGACAACCTTCGCCTTGTTCATGCCCTTTTCCAGCTGATACAGATTGGCTGTAATCAGGTCGCCCATGCGTTTGTACTGCTCGCGGTTTTGCGTCGCATCCAGCTCCTTCTGCTGGACGGCGAGCTTGCGCGCCAGACGGTCGCGCGCGTTGACCACCGTTCGATGCAGATCAGCCGAACGGCGCGCCATGCGTTCCACCCTGCCCTTTTTCTCGAAAAACGCTGCAAGCAGTGCAGAAAAACTGTCCGCCTGCGAGAGGTTCATCACGCTTTCATACTGCGTAACCGGCAGGAAGGTGAAGTCGAACACGCCGCCGTCCTCCGCGCGGGTCAGCAGATATGGTTTCCAGCGTTTTTCCCGGATAAAGGAAATGAAATCGTCAAACACCTGCCCAAGCCGCTGCCGGTCTTCGCCCGTCATCTGGCCGACCGGTTTGGCGGCGTCCCCCGTCGCACGGTAGGACAGCTCGCGGCACAGCAGCGGCGAAAATCCAAGCAGCTGGCTGAGCAAATACCGGTCGAGCGTCTGCTCGCCGTCCGCCTGCGCGACCGCAGCCGCGAGCCCGGTGCCGCTCAGCGCGAACGGGTCGTGCTTGTCCTGGGCGGGCGGCATCCGATAAAACAGGCCGGGCAGCACCTGCCGTTTGCCGGACAGGTCACCGTCCACACGGCGTAGCGCATCAATGATGCGGTTGTCCTCGCCGCACAGGATGACGTTCGAATGCTTGCCCATCAGCTCACAGATCAGGTGTTTTTTGCAGGCCACGCCCATTTCGTCCGTTGTGTCCAGTTCAATGGTGAGCATACGCTCGACTGCGGGCTGGACGATCGCGGAAATTTTTGCGCCCTGCACATGCTTGCGCAGCAGCATGCAGAACATGGGCGGCGCGGCCGGGTTTTCGCGTGCAGCGTCAATAAAATGCACGCGCGGTGCGCCTGCCGCAATCGAGAGCAGCAGACGGCGCGCGCCGCCCTGCCCTCGGGTCTGCAATACGATCTCATCGCGGTCGGGCTGGTACACCTTTTCAATGCGGCACCCCGCAAGGGCTTCATTCAGTTCATTGGTCACTGCCCCGAGGCAGATTGCATCTAATGGCATATTGATTCTTCCTTATACAAATTGAATGCAGTCCGCATGGCGCTCAGAAACCGTTGTGCGCACCTGCGGGAAAGCAGCGCCGATACGGTCGGCAAATACGGCAGCCACCGGGTGTTCGGTCGGGAAATGGCCGGCGTCCACCAGCGTCAGGCCCAGCGACTGTGCGCGCTGCATCAGATCATAGCTGCAGTCACCGATCACAAACGCATCCGCTCCCTTGGCGATGGCATAATCCATCAGCTTGCCGCAGGCGCCGCCACCGACCGCTACGCGGCGGATCGCTTTGCCGCCGTCGCAGAAGCGAACGCCGCCAGCGCGCAGGCATTCCTTGACATACAGCGCAAACTCGCGCGGCTGCATTTCGCGCGGCAGATCGCCCACGCGGCCAAGCATACCGTTTTCACCCGCCTCCATGTTCTCAATGCCGGTCAGGAACAGCGCGGATGCCAGCGCGTCGTTGACGCCGCCCTCTGCACAGTCCGCATTGGTATGCATACAAATCAGCGCAATATCGTGTTTGATTGCCGCACGCAGAATGCGTCCGGTCGTATCGTCTGCAGTAACGCGGCTGACCGAGGTGAATATCGCCGGATGATGGGCAACGATCAGCTGCACATCGTTTTCCGCAGCCTCGGCGACAACCGCCTCGGTCACATCAAGCGCGCACAGCACATTTGTCACTGTCTGCGCACGGTCGCCGCACAGCAGGCCGACGTTATCCCAGCTTTCCGCCAGTTCAGGCGGCGTAAACCCCTCCAAAAAAGTCAAAATATCCTGAACAGTCGTCATTTCATTCCCTCCAATGCCTGTTCGATTTGCCGCACCAACATACGCTGGCCGGACAGCCGAACCATATCCGCCTCGCTCGCCTGCTCCATGCCCAGAAGCGCGCGCTTTTCGCGTGTGAGCAGATGCCGCAGGTAGTCTGCCGCATCGGGGGCACTCAGCAGCGCAGATGAAAACGCACATTGCACGCGCGGCACTTCCCTTGCCGGTGCGCCGCCGCGTACCGACAGCACCACATACCACCGCCGGTCTTCACGGCAGGGTGTTTCGCGCTCGATCGCATAGCCGTGCGCCCATAACCACTGGCGCAATTCGTACACCATGGTCATGGGCTGCAGAAGCAGCAGATGACTGCCGTCCGCCGTCCATGGGGCGGCCTGCAAAATCTCCGCTATCGTCTGGCCGCCCATACCGGCAATGCTGATCGTGTCGCATTCCTCCGGCCGGATGGCCTCAAGGCCGGGCGCGAGCCGCAGGGGCAGTGCCACACCATGCTCTCGGGCGTTGCGCGCTGCATGTTCCAGCGGTCCCTCACCAATATCCGATCCGATTGCGGATGCAATACGCCCTTCCAGCAGCAGGGAAATGGGCAGCTTGCCGTGATCCGTACCGATATCCGCCAGCCGCGCGCCCATCGGCACCTGTGCGGCCAGGCAGGCCAGCCGCGGTGTTAAAATCATACTTTCCATTGTCACACCCAAAAAAACAGAGCCGGCAGCATTTGCCGGCTCCGGTTTTCCTCTTACTCGCCCAGGAAGGCGTTGAGCTTGGCAACCAGTTCGTCCGCGTTGGTGCCATGCACCATGCAGGCTTCCTCGATGCTCTCACCCTGCGACGCAGGGCAGCCCAGGCAATGCATGCCAATCTCCATGAAAAACTTCGCCGTATCCAGATTGCGATTGAGAACCTCGCCAATCGTGGTCTTCTTTGTAATCGCTGCCATGATGGACCTCCTGTTGATTTGTTTTGATAACAGTATACCGCAAAGGGATACAAATTTCAATCACAAATCTGAAATTTCATTGCTGCACTTGCCTGTTCTTGCGGCGCCCTGTTGTTTTTATTGATATCTTACAAAAGAAACATCCCATTTTTGAGCAAATACGCAGTCGCCAATATTTTGCACACTGCCAGCCTGCACCATGCATGCAATTTGTGCCATTGCCCTACAAAAAACGTCCGGCAGGAATCTGCCGGACGTTATCATGTTGACGAAAATCAGCCCTGCTCGCGCATTTTCGCAAAGCACTCGCTGCAATATACCGGTCGGTCAGACTTCGGCTCAAACGGAACACGAGCCTCGCCGCCGCACGCAGCACAGGTAGCGGTGAAATACTCACGCGGGCCGCGGGCCGCGTTCTTGCGCGCATCGCGGCAAGCCTTGCAGCGCTGGGGCTCGTTCTGGAAGCCGCGCTCTGCATAAAACTCCTGCTCGCCTGCGGTGAACACAAACTCCTTACCGCATTCCTTGCATACTAAAGTCTTGTCTTCGTACATGGTTTTTACCTCTCTTTGATACCGTTCCCTCGGGAAACTGAAATTATATCGCGCACAGGCATCCCTGCCTGCCAACGCCTAATAAGGTTTGATGGCTGCCGATTTCCGCTTGATGCGCTGGATGGCATTATCCACAGACTTGATCGGTTTATGCAGCGTTTCGGACATTTCTTCATATGACAAGCCGTCCAGAAACAGCGTCAAAACCTTTGCCTCAAATTCAGACAAGAGCGAGTAGAGCCGACGGATCAGTTCTTCCCTCTCTTCATTGCCGATCACCAGCGATTCAGGGTCAGCATCCGGTGCTGTTACCCGGGTGTGCGATTCCGCAAGGTCTTCAAACAGAGGTCGATCGATTGACATGGAATGATTGAGCGGATCGTGCTTGGGCGCAGCAGCAGCGCGCACAGCCGAAAATATCTTCCGCATCACGCACAATCTGGCAAATGCGCCGAAAGGCGTGCCTTTCCGTCCGTCGAATTCACGGATTGCCTTCATCAGGCCAAGCATCCCTTCCTGCAGCAGATCCTCCTCGTCCGCCCCCACAAGGAAGTATGGGCGGGCGCAGGTTTTGACCAGACGGGTATAGCGTTTCACCAAATCTTCCGCTGCCTGGCCGCTGCCCTGCTGCGCCAGACGGCACAGCGCCTCGTCGGATAACTCAGGCGAAGGAACCATTTCATTACCATTTCTCATGTCAAAAACCATTATATGCGATAATTAAACAAATGTCAAGAAACTGTTGTGAAATCTGCTTTTTTAAACTAAATTGATATAGCCTTTTTTGTGCTTTTTGACATATTCGACTTTATTTTATTCAACCGTGACCGATTTGGCAAGATTGCGCGGCTTATCGACATCGCAGTTGCGCTCCACCGCTACATAGTATGCCAAAAGCTGCATGGGAATAATCGAAAGCGATGCCGAAAATTCATACAGGCACTTAGGCAGGCGGATGATATGCTGACAAACCGATTCGTCGCCGGTGAAATCATCCGTCGTGACCAGCACTACGCTCGCGCCGCGCGCGACCACTTCGCGGATGTTGGAAACGGTCTTTTCAAACAGTGCAGGCTGGGTTGCCAGCGCGACGACCAGCGTCCCCTCCTCGATCAGCGAGATCGTGCCATGCTTGAGTTCGCCCGCAGCATAAGCTTCAGAATGAATATAGGAGATTTCCTTGAGCTTGAGCGAAGCCTCGAGCGCGGCAGCATAGTCCAGCCCGCGGCCGAGGAAGAACACGCTCGGCCGGTTGGCATACAGGGTTGCAATGCGCTGCATATCCTTCTGGCACTCGAGCGCCTTTTCGATGCACTCCGGCAGGCGCTGCAGCTCGGCGCACAGTGCGCGTTCATCGCCGAT
>USSI01000116.1 GCA_900557315.1 uncultured Butyricicoccus sp.
ACCATCACCCAACGGCTGGCGGCGCTGGTCGCTGGGGCAGGCAAACCCACACAGATCGTGGAGATCCCGCAGGGCATGCGGTCAATCAGCCCGCCCATGAAAGAAATGGAACACCTTATCCGCACGCACGAGATGCTGCACGTCCACAACACCGCCGCGCGGCAGTGTTTTGCAAACGTGAGGTGCGATACGGACAGCAACGAGAATATCCACCCCAACAAGAAGCGCAGCCGCGGGCGCATCGACATCACGGTCAGCTGGATCATCGCCTTCGCGACCAGCAAGCTGGAGCAGCACCCCAGTATCAACGAAAAAGTGCAATCGGAGGATTGGAGCCTATGCTGAAAAGAATAAAAGCCACGCTCGGCCTGTATCTGGACGACCTGCTGCTGATCGCGGGCGGTGTATGCCTGTCCCGCGCGGCCGCGATGGTCTGCCCAGCGCTGGGCTGGGGCGCGGCGGGCGCGTTCCTGATCTGGTACGGCCTGCTGGTCGCCCGGGCGGGCGCGGGGAGGTGGCGTAAATGATCGCAAGCAAAGCCGCGGCGGAGCAGTCGGTGACCTATGAGCCGATCGATTACGACGAATTCCTGCAGCGCATCGAGCGCATCTTCTCGCTGGACAACGACGCGCCCGAGATCGCGGTGGCGAACGCCGAGCGGCTCGCGCCGGTCGCGGCGGCGCACCGCATCCTGACAAACGCCATGTCCGTGATGCCGGTCGCGCTCAGACGCAAGGCGGGCAACGAGCGGCAGGAGTTGACCACACGGCCCGACCTTGACTATGTGCTGCACAGCCGCATGAACGACGCCATGAGCCCCGCGATGGGGAAGAAGATCATGATGAGCCAGGCGTTCTGGCACGGGCTGGGCGCGGCCTACATCGAGCGCGACCACCTCGGCCGCGTGAAAGAGCTGATCCCCTTGCAGACCGCGGGCTATCAGTATATGAAGGACAAGCAGACCGGCCAAAGCTGGTATGCGTTCACTGTGGACGACATGGTGCGCAAGTTCCAGCCGGGCGAGCTGCTGCTGTGCTTCTTCGAGACCTACGACGGCAAGCACGGGCGCGGCATACTGGACATCGCAAAGGACACGGTCGCAACCGACCGCGCGGCGCAGAAATACCTGCGCAAGTTCTACTCCAACGGCGGTGCGCTGTCCGGTATTTTGGAGATAGAGAGCGATGCGACGCCGGGAACACGCGAAAAGGTGCGCAAGGCGTTCCAAAGCTATGCGAGCGACATGGACACGACTTTCAAAATGGCCGTGATCGATAAGGGCATGAAATATACGCCGATCGGAATCAGTCAGAATGACGCGCAGTTCATCGAAAGTCGCAGCTTTTCGGTGGCGGAGGTCGCGCGGTTTACCGGCATCCCGGAATTCATGCTGCAAAGCGGCAAGCAAAGCTACAACTCGAACGAGCAGCAGCAGCTCGTGTTCGTGACCAACGCGCTTGTGCCACATGTGACCATGTGGGAGCAGGAGTGGGCGTACAAGCTGTATACGAACAAGGAGCTGCGGGACGGCTGCTATATGCGCTTCAACGTATCCGCGCTCATGCGCGGCGACGATGCGACGCGCAGCAAATTCTATCAGACGATGGTGTACAGCGGCATTTACAACCTCGACGAATGCCGCGCGCTGGAGGAGATGAACCCCATGCCGGACGGGCTGGGGCAGAACTTCTTCATCACGAAAAATCTGGACACCGTCGGTCATATCGTGAGCGGGGAGGTGAAATAGTGAGAACACAGATGAACGGCTATGTGGTGTCGGACGACGATGCGGAGGTGTACCGCTTTTTCGGCTACGGCGTGGTGTCGCCCAGGGACGTACGGCAGGCCATTGCGGACAACCCGGAGGGCGAGACGCTGACCCTCGAGGTCAACTCGGGCGGCGGCAATATGTTCGCAGGGTACGAGATCTACACCATCCTCAAGGCGGCGACCATCCCGACCGAGGTGGAAATCCAGTCGCTGGCCGGGTCGGCCATGTCGGTGGCCGCGATCGGCGCGGACAAGGTGCACGCCTCGCCGGTGGCGCAGTTTATGATCCACCTGCCGAGCCTGCGCACCGAGGGCGACAGCGTAGAGCACAAGCGCAGCCTGCAGGCGCTGAACTCGTTTAAGGCAAGCGTGCTCAACGCCTACGAACTCAAATGCGCAGGCAAAAAGACGCGCAGTGAGCTGGACTCTATGCTGCGCGCCGAGACGTGGATGCCCGTACAGGACGCGATGGCCGCAGGCTTTGTGGACGATGTGCTGTACGACAGCGAGGGCGTGATCGCCAGCCAGGCGGTCATGTGCGCGCAGAGTGGCATCCGCGCGCTGGCAACCTCGGGCGGCCTGCCGGACGCCGCCGAGCTGCGGGCGCGCAAGGCCGAGATGGACAAGGCTGGAGACCCGCCGGGCGATCCTGCCCCGCAGGAGCCGGGCGACGATAAAAGCGCACTCGCGCTGGCAAAGGCCAGGCTCGAGCTGCTTAAAAATATCTGATGGGGCAGCAGCCCCGGAGAGGAGACAGAAATGGATTACAGCAAGAAAATTGCCGAACTCAAGGCTTCCAAGGCTGAGCTGGTGGCGAAGGCAGATGCCGCCGCGGACGCGGGCAAGCTGGACGAGCTGACCCAGCTCAACGTGAAGATTTCCGAGGTAAACAACCAGATCAAGGCGGTGGAGGACCTGCGCACGGCATCCGGCGAGCAGGCGCAGCCGGAAGCCAACGGCGACGCCAAGCCGCAGGACGATAAGAAGTCCTGCCCCTTTAACTCGCTGGGCGAGCAGATGCGCGCGGTCATGCTGGCGGCCAAGGGCACGCCGGATAACCGTCTTTCCGCAGTCAACGAGGCACAGGGCATCAACACCGGCAGCGGCGCGGACGGCGCTTTTGCCATTCAGGAGGATTTCGCAGGCGTGATCCTTGAGACCGCCGCGACCACGGGCGACATCCTGTCCCGCGTGGACAGCTACACGTCTGGCGCGTCGTCCAACTCGGTGCGCTTCATGTCCTGCGACGAGACCGACGTGTCCGAGAGCGTGTACGGCGGCGTGCAGGCATTCTGGGCGAGCGAGGCTGCGACGGTCAACGCCAGCAAGCCGAAGTTCTTCGAGACCAAGATCGACCTTGACAAGCTGATGGCGTTCATCTACATCACCGATGAAGCGATGGAGGACATGCCCTTCATGTCCGGACTGATGAACAACGCGATGGCGCTGGCCGCCAACCGCCTGCTGGAAGGCTCTGTGGTGGACGGCGACGGCGTAGGCAAGCCGCTGGGCATCCTCAATGCCCCGAACCTTGTCTCTGTGCCCAAGGAGTCCAGCCAGACAGACAAGCTGACCTTCAAGAATATCGCGCGCATGTACGGCCGCATCCTGCCGCGCTGCAAGACGAATGCGGTATGGCTGATGCATCCTGACCTCGCGGAGGAGCTGCCGTTCCTGAACCTGCCGATCGGCACGGGCGGCGTGCCGGTGTACCTGCCGCCCACGGGTGCGGCTGCGACCCCGTATGCGACGCTGTACGGCAAGCCGATCATCGAGACCGACCACATGGCGGCGATCGGCGAGAAGGGCGACATCGGCCTGTTCGACTTGAAGGAGTACATGCTGCTGCGCAAGGGCACGGTCAAGCAGGACATGTCCATCCATGTCGAGTTCCTGACCGCGCAGAACTGCTTCCGCCTCCAGCTGCGCGCAGGCGGCGCGCCCAAGGGCAAGAGCGCAGTAAAGCTCAAGCACTCGTCCGTGCTCCGTTCCCCGTTCGTCGTACTCGAAGCCCGTTCGTAAAGGAGGATACCGATGATGCTGAACAATCAGAGAGTTTCCGAAGCCCTGCTGTCTGCGCCCGCGTCGCTCGCGGGCGACGGCAATGTAACCTCGTCCTGGGCGGACATGAACAACCGCATGGAATACACCTTTCTCGTGGCGGTGGGTGCGATGGCGGCCTCCAAGGGTGTAAAGATCGAGCTGCTCGGCTCGAATGATTCTGGCGGCAGCGGTGCACAGACCGTGAAGGAGCTGAGCTACACGGCGGATGGGGACGGCGAGACCGGCCGCCTGTTCGCGGTGCGCGGCCGTGTGACGCCGGACTGGCGGTACATGGCGGTAAAGGTGACCAATCTGGACGACACCACCGCTACGGTGGCGGCAGTCGTGCTGGTGTCTGATGCACGGTATGTGCCGGATGACGGCGGCGTGACCGTCCTCATGGTATGAGCACCGCGGAGAAGGCCGCCCTCGCCGCGGCACGGCTCGCGGCCTGCAAGAAGTACATGAAGGTGGACTATCCGGACGACGATGAGCTGATCGCCGCGCTCATGGACGCGGCCGACCGGTATCTGGAGGGCGCGGGCGTGAACCGAGACGCCGCGCCCGCCATGTACGACCTGATCGTCCACGACATGACGCTGCGCACCTACGACGGCCGAGACGACGATGCGGAGCACGCCGCCACCGCGCCGCTCGTGCGCAGTATGCTGACGCAGCTCAAGCTGCGGTGCAACTATGGAGAGGAGGCGGCCGCGGATGGCAGTGCGGGCGGGTGACCTGCGGGACCGGCTGGAGGTCTGGAAGGCCGAGTCGGTGACCGACGAGAACAAGGAAACCGACTATGCGTACAAGCCCCTGCGCACGATCTGGGGCAATGTGGTGCCCTCGAGCGGGCGCACCGCCGAGCTGCCGGGCGAGGTCGAGCGCGCGGAGATCACCCACAAGGTGACGATCCGCGAAGCGTCCCTGCCGGAGATTTGCCGCGAGATGTATTTTGTCGTGCGCGGGCAGGAGCTGGACGTGCTGTACTGGTACCCCATTTACAACCGGCGCGGCTGGATGGAGATCTTCTGCCGGATGGTGCAGGGCGAGCGGGAGGCGCAGACGGATGGCGCGTGACGGCATCGACCTGTCCGAGCTGAACGAGTTTGCGACCTCCTTGGCGCAGGCATCCAAGGGCAACGACAAGGCACAGCGCAAATTTATGCGCGACGAGGGCGCCAAGCTGCGGCGCAAGACCGCGCAGCGGGCGCGCGTTGAGGTGCACAAGACCCGCGTGGAGCGGCCGAAATACGTCCGCGAGGCGGGCACCTATCACAAGTCCATCAAGCGCGGCAAGCTGCACACCAAAAACGGCGCGCTGCGCATCCGTGTCTACTCGGGCGACCCGATCGCCCACCTGATCGAGGACGGCTGGACGCCCAGGGCGCGCAATGGCCGCAAGGGCTCTGCCCAGCGCGGCAAGCAAGTATTTGAAAAGGCATATGAGGCTTTTGCACCGGAGTATGAAGCCGACGCTGAGGAGATGATCGACGAG
>USSI01000117.1 GCA_900557315.1 uncultured Butyricicoccus sp.
TTGGAAACATCAACGAAAAGAACGATGTCGAGTTGAAAGACTTAACATCGTTCTTTTTATCTTAAAATCATTGAAATTATGGAGGTTTTATCATGAAACGCCTATTTCATGACCTCAGACATTCTTGCGCAACTTTGCTGCTGGAAAATGGAGCGACTTTGAAGCAGGTGCAGGAGTGGCTGGGACATCACAGTTATGTGGTCACAGCGGACACATATGGTCATGTTTTGGCAGAATCGGGGCGTGAAATGGCCGATACGATGTCAAAACTTTTAGGGCAGGAACATGCTGTCTGAGCGTCTGAAAACACATTTCCAAACCCGTTTGACAGACATTTGACAGACATGAAAAATCTGGAAATTCAAAAGGCTGCAAAAAGTTATGAAAAAAGCAGCTTTTCGTACGAAAAGCTGCTTTTCCGGTGGCAGCCGAAGAAGGATTCGAACCCTCACAAACAGAGTCAGAGTCTGTCGTGCTACCATTACACAATTCGGCTATTTTTGTTTGTTTTTGTTTGCCGCAGTGCCTTGCGACTTACTTAGTATACCTCGGGATCGGCGGTTCGTCAAGAGTTTTTTTCAGAAAAATAAAAAAATTTGAAACCGGTGCAAATAGGCCGTCCGCTGCCTGCTTCAGCGGCAGGACAGCGCGGACGAAAACATGTTTTCCACACAGTGCTGCATGACTGCTTTCATCTGCGGGGAAATCCATTTGTTGCGGTGGTACAGCAGCTGCTTCCACACATCGACCTCGAACCCTTCAATATGAAGGCGGGTCAGACGGCCTTCATTGACCGCATGATCGGTCACATAATCGGGCAGGAAGGAGACCATGGGGTTTTGCTCAAGCAGGCTGCAAATACGGTCGGTGTTCCCGATTTCCAGAACGGGCTGGATTTCGAGCGACAGTTCTGCCAGCTTTTCGTCCATCAGCCGCCGGTAGCTCATGCCCTTTTCGGTCAGGATAAATGGCCGGCGAACCAGCTCTGTGAGCGGGACGGCCGCCGTACCTTCGGAAAAGAAGCCATATCCGGCCACAAAATGCACGCCAACCTTTTCCTCGCGGAAGATCACATATTCCGTGTTGTAGATGTGGCTGTCCAGCGTAACGATCAGGTCTGCCTCATTCCGGTTGACCAGCTGCAGCATATCCCCGGTCCCAGCGGCAAATATTTTGAGGGACAGCCCTGGGTACTGCGCGTGGAACCGTCGGAAGCCTTCGCCGGAGAAAACCGCGCACAGGGATTCAGCCATGGCCATGCGCACACAGCCCTGAAGATTTTCGCCTTCCTGTATGCTGTCCTGCAATTCCCGCGTTAGACGGCTGACCTGATGCGCATATTTGAGCACCTCACGCCCTCTCTCGGTCAGGGAGATGGTGCGGCCCACCCGTTCGAACAGCGGGGCGCCCAGTTCGGCTTCAAGCTGCCTGATCTGGAAGGAGACAGTGGACTGGGAGTAGCCGAGGGTTTCTGCCGCCCTGGGGAAGCTGTTCTGTTCGGCTACGGAAATAAAGGTTGTCAGGTTTTTGATGTCCATGGCCATTGCTTCCTTTGCGATTATATCATCGAAAAATTCGATGCGCGGTATTATAATAATCAATTTTACAGATGGTGATTTTTATTATATACTATAGGGCAGGGAATGACAAATTATTTTCACAGGAAAGGGAAATGAGAAATGGAATTGCTGCAAACCGCCGGACAGGCGGTTGTGGACTTTTTTGAGGCCGTCTACACGCTGCTGTGGGGGGATATTATCACGATACCGCTGCCGGGCGGGAGCTCGCTCGGCCTGTCGCTGCTGGTGCTGATCCTGATACCGGCGGGCATCTATTTTACCGTACGCACCCGGTTCCTGCCGTTCCGGCTGTTTCCGGAAATGGCGCGCATCACGACAGAAGGCAAGGGGGGCTCCGAGCGCGAGGGCATCTCCGGGCTGCAGGCGCTGATCGTATCAACGGCGTGCCGGGTCGGTATGGGCAATCTGGTCGGTGTGGTTGCGGCGATTTCGGCCGGCGGCGCGGGCGCAGTGTTCTGGATGTGGGTGATCGCCCTGCTCGGCTCGTCCACTGCGTTTGTCGAGGCGACACTGGCTCAGATTTATAAGGAAAAGGACCCGCTGTACGGCGGCTACCGGGGCGGCCCGGCGTATTATATCCACAAGCTGTTCATCAAACCGGACAGCAGGCGCAGGCATTCGGTGCTGGCAGTGCTGTTTGCGCTGTCCGGCCTGCTGTGCTGGTGCGGCATCAGCCAGGTTATCGGCAACACGATATCCTCTTCTTTTGAGAATGCGTTCCATGTGCCGCCGCTGTACTCCACCATCGTTCTGGTGGCGGTTGCGGCGGTCATCGTACTGCGCAAGAACGCCACGGTCAAGGTGCTGGACATCATGGTGCCGGTGATGGCGGCATGCTACTTTTTCATTACAATATTTATCATTGTTAAAAACGCCGGCCAGCTGCCGGCGGTGTTCGAACGGATTTTCTCTGAGGCGTTCGGCATCCGGCAGGTTGTGGGCGGCGGTATTGGCGCAGTCATCATGAACGGCGCAAAGCGCGGGCTGTTCTCGAATGAGGCAGGTTCCGGCTCCGCGCCCTGCGCGGCCGCAGCGGCGGACGTCAGCCACCCGGTCAAAAGCGGCCTGCTGCAGGCGCTTGGCGTGTTCATTGATACGCTGGTGATCTGCAGCTGCTCGGCAATGATTATGCTGCTCGCCCCGGCTGAACTGACAAATGGCCTCGAGGGGATGGACCTGCTGCAGGCAGCCATGCAGTATCATCTTGGCGAGTTTGGCGTGATCTTTATTGCAGTGATCCTGTGGCTGTTCAGCTTTTCGACCTTCCTTGGCATCCTGTTTTATGCGCGCTCCAACGTCGCCTACCTGTTTGGCGACAAGTGGGTCTGGCAGACGCTTTACAAGGTTTTGGCGCTCGTGATGCTGTTTGTCGGCGGCCTGGCGGCGTACCAGTTCGTATGGGACCTTGGCGACGTGGGCGTCGGCCTGATGACTGTGTTCAACATGATCGCGCTTGTGCCGCTTGCCCCGAAGGCGCTCGCATCGCTGCGCGATTATGAGCAGAACCATCTGGCAAAACGGAAAAAACAAAAGTAAAAACGCATAAAAGCGAACCTGTTTGATGCAGGTTCGCTTTTTCTTTGGGAAATGCTTTGCTTACGGCAGCTTGCTGTATTCTTCGTCGCTGACCGGCTCGCACCACTCGTTTGCGGTCGCCTCGCCCGGGACTTCGACCGCGAGGTGCACAAACCAGCTGTCCTTTGCCGCGCCGTGCCAGTGCTTTACATTGGCCGGGATGACAACAACGTCTCCCGCGTGCAGTTCGCGCGCGGGCCTGCCCTCTTCCTGATACCAGCCGCGGCCGCCGGTGCAGAGCAGGATCTGGCCGCCGCCTTTCGCTGCATGATGGATGTGCCAGTTGTTGCGGCAGGCAGGCTCAAACGTCACGTTGCCGATGGCAACGCCCTCGGTGGTGAGCATATTCAGGTAGCTCTGGCCGACAAAATACTGTGCAAAGGCGGTGTTCTCCGCGCCGCGCGCAAACATTGTGGTTCCATTAAATTCAGACATACATAACATCCTTTCTTTGACCGGGCTTTCTGTTCCTGAACCCATGGTACACCCTGAAGTGCACTCGAAGTCAATAGGGTATAAAATTTTTTTCGATGCGGTAAATGTTCAAAAATTCTTCAATGATTCGGGAACTTGCGTGATATACTGAAAAAAGAACAGCGAAAGGAAGGGACAGGCTATGAAAACGCTGTATTATGGCGGGCCAATCCGCACGATGGAGGCAGAGGGGCTGGCTGAGGCGCTGCTGACCGAAAACGGCGTAATCGCTGCGGTGGGCAGTTTGGAGCATTTGCGGAGCTGGGCGAAGGGCGCGGCGGAGATCGACCTCGAGGGACGCGCGCTTCTGCCGGCCTTTATGGATGCGCACAGCCATTTTTCCGGCGCGGCGCACGCGCTGTTGCAGGCCCCGCTGGACGAGGCGGCCTGCTTTGACGACGTCGCGGACGCGCTTGCGCGGTTTATCGCGGAGAATCATGTCCCGCAGGGACAGTGGGTGGTCGGCAAGGGGTACGACCAGAACGCCTTGGCCGAACAGCGGCATCCTGCGCGGGAAATGCTGGACGGGGTATCGGCAGAGCACCCGATCATGATCGTGCACCAGTCCGGGCATATGGGGGTGTTCAACACGCGCGCCTTGGAACAGCTTGGCGTGACGGTGGACACGCCTGCGCCTGCGGGCGGTACGATCGGCAAGGAGGGCGGCGCGCTGACCGGTTATATGGAGGAAAACGCCTTTCTGCACTATCAGCAGCAGGTGCCCATGCCGGATGAACACGACCTGCTGGACGCCTATCGCCGCGTGCAGCGGCTGTATGCCTCTTACGGCATTACAACCGTGCAGGAGGGGATGCTGCCCGAAAGCCTGCTCCCGATTTACCGAACCCTGCTTGAGCATGGGCTGCTCGAACTCGATGTGGTCGCATATCCGTCTGTGGACGCGCTCGATGCGGTCTGCAATGCCTTCCCGGAGGCAGTGCGGCGCTACCACGGGCATTTTAAGATCGGCGGCTGCAAGCTGTTCCTGGACGGCTCGCCGCAGGGGCGCACCGCCTGGATGCGCACGCCTTATCAGGGCGCGGCGGAGGGGTACCGCGGTTATGGCACAATGACGGACGAGGCGGTGCGCGAGGCGCTGCTGCATGCATACCGGAGCGGGATGCAGCCGCTGGCGCACTGCAATGGCGACGCCGCTGCGGCGCAATGCCTTGCTGCGGCCGCGGCCGTTGAGCGGGAGCACCCGGATTTCCGGGACCTGCGGCCGGTGATGATCCATGCGCAGCTGCTGGATACCGACCAGATGGATGAAGTGGCGCGGCTGGGCGTGGTCCCCTCGTTTTTCGTCGCACATGTATACCAGTGGGGGGATACGCATATCAAAAACTTCGGTTTGGAGCGTGCAGGCCGTATCAGTGCGGCGAAGGCTGCGCTCGACCGCGGCATCCCGTTCACCTTCCATCAGGACACGCCCGTCCTGCCGCCGGATATGCTGGGTACCATCTGGTGCGCGGTCAACCGCAAGACAAAGCGCGGCGTGACACTCGGCGCTGGCCAGCGCATCCCGGCGGAGGAGGCACTGCGCGCGGTGACGGAAAATGCCGCTTATCAGTATTTTGAAGAGTCGTGGCGCGGTTCGCTGCATCCGGTGACCATGGTGATGGAAGAAATCTGCACCAT
>USSI01000118.1 GCA_900557315.1 uncultured Butyricicoccus sp.
CTTGGCGTGGTTGATGGACTCAATGGTCTGGGGCATGATGCCGTCGTCCGCCGCCACCACCAGCACCGCGATGTCGGTCAGGTCCGCGCCGCGCTTGATCGTCAGCGTATGTACGGTGATATTCTCCGGCGCAAGGCCGATCAGCGTATCGACCGTGCGGGCGAAGCTCTCCGCCGTATCGCCGGCCAGTCCCGCAATCACATCCATATTGATTTCGTCAAAGCCTGCCTGCCGCGCCTCGTCATAGGCGCGCAGCACGTCTGCCGCCGCGTGCCGCCGGCCGATCGCGGCAAGCACCGCGTCCTCCATGGACTGCGGGTTGATGCTCACCCGGCCCACGCCCGCCGCACGGAGCACGTGCAGCTTGCCCGGCGTGATCGTGTCCGGACGTCCCGCTTCCACAGTATATTCACGAAGACGCGAAAAATCAAAGTTTTGTTCCAGCGTGTCCAGCAGGCGGCCCAGCTGCTGCTCATCCAGCGTCGTCGGCGTACCGCCGCCGATGTATACACTCTGCACCCGCTTGCCCGCCTCGCGCACAAGCGCGGCGGTTTCCGCAATCTCGCGGCACAGAGTGTCCAGATACGGCTCGATCAGGTGTCCGGACTGCGCAGTCGTGGACGACACGAACGAACAGTAATAGCACCGCGACGGGCAGAACGGGATGCCGACGTAAAGCGAAATATCGTCCGGGCCGATCTCCTGGTCCAGTTCCATCGCGGTCGCTGCCGCGCGGATGGTCAGCGCGGTGCGTTCGGGCGACACATAAAAATGCCCGCGCAGGTATTCCGCCGCCTCGCCGCGGCTCATGCCGCGCTCGATCAGCCCACGCGCCAGTTTTGCGGGCCGCACCCCTGTCAGGCTGCCCCACACGGGCGGCTGCGCAAGCGACGGCGCAACCGCGTCGTACACGGTCATCTTCACCAGTTCGGTGACCGCGCGCTTGTAATCGAGCGGCGCCAGCCCTGCAACCGGTGCGCGCCGCTCGCTCTGGCGCGTCACGCCGTCGATGCAGGCGAAGGCCTGCCCAACCGCTTCGCCATCCTGCTCAGAAAGCAGGCTGCGGCACCAGTCGCCCTCTCCCGGCGCGTCCGCGCGCGCGAGCGTCACCGTGGGCAGCAGATGGAACAGCATTTCCTCGACCGCGTGTTTCAGTTCATGCCCTTCCAGCGTGTAAATCATCGTTTCCCAACCGCCTGCAGCATATACGGGTTCACCGCGCGCTCTTCGGACAAGGTGGAAATCCCCTCGTGCCCGGGCAGCACCTTGAAGTCACCCTCCAGATCGTGCAGGCGCTTCAGCGACTGCAGCATCTTTCCAAAATCGCCGCCCGTCAGGTCGCAGCGGCCGCACTCGTGGCGGAACAGCGTATCGCCCGTAAACAGGCAGTCGCCGATCCGGATCACAGACGAACCGGGGGTGTGTCCCGGGGTGTTCATATAGGTCGCGGTCAGCCCGCCGAAGGTAATCTGCGTGCCCTCTTTCGCCACGATGTCCGGCGTATCCTCCACATAGCTGCGCGCCATGCCGCCGAAATCCTCCATATTCTCATACTTGAGCAGCCACAGGTCGCCCTCGGGCACAACATACTGCGCGCCGGTAGCCTCCAGCACCCCGTGCGCCGCAAGCAGATGGTCAAAATGCGCATGGGTCAGCATCACATACTTGACCGTCAGCTTTTCCTGCTCCACTGCTTTCAGGATCGAGCGGGCATTGTCGCCCGGGTCGATCACCGCGGCCTCGCGGGTGTTTTCATCGTATACGATATAGCAATTCGTGGCGATCATACCCACGCAAAGCTGCATGATTTTCATGTTATGTTCTCCTTTCCTCACCGCATCTGCGCGGTGTCCATCCACAATGTGACCGGCCCGTCATTGAGCAGGTCAACTTTCATATCCGCACCGAACTCGCCGGTCTCGACCGGCAGGCCGCTCTCGCGGCAGCGCGCGATAAACGCCTCATACAGCGGGACTGCGGTCTCCGGGCGCGCGGCGGCGGTAAAGCTCGGCCGGTTGCCCTTTTTGCAGTCCCCGTACAGCGTAAACTGCGACACCACAAGGATGCCGCCGCCCACATCCGCGAGCGAGCGGTTCATCTTGTCGTTTTCGTCCGTGAATACCCGCAGTTTAACCGTTTTATCGGCAAGATAAACCGCATCCTCTGCGGTATCCCCGTCCGTAATGCCGAGCAGCACCAGAAAGCCCTGCCCGATTTTCCCGCGCACCGCGCCGTCGATCGTCACCGACGCGCGCAAAACGCGCTGAATGAGTGCCCTCATCGTTTTGTCTCCATTCCTCTGCTCTCATTGCACATCCTGTGCGTGGCTTGTAACAGAAAAATGCCGCAAAGCGGCATTTTCATCAAAAGTCCAGCTTTGCCGGACTTTTGATACCTTGGACCCATCCGCCTTGGGCGGCGTCCAGGGGTATCAAAATCCGGTTTCTCCGGAACCGGATTTTGTATATAGGGGGAATCGGATTCCCCTATAGCCAATTTATAAACGGATGAGTCCGTACTTTTGTTCCAAATAGTGCAGCACATCCTCCGGCTGCTCCCAGGTACCGTCGTACAGCGCAAGGCCGGGATACACCCGCAGCCCCTGCTCGAGCAGGTCGGCCGATTCCGCGCACAGGCACACCGGGCGCGAAATCATATACCGGAATTCCTCCAGCTTGATGACATCGTCCTCGGTTTCGAGCAGGATTTTGAGCGCGCCTGCGTCGTCCTCCGCCTCGATGAGCGCTTCCTCGAGCCGCGGGCCGCACTCGATCTCATCCGAGATGTCGATCGTCGGGTCGATGAAATGCGGGTTTTTGCCATCCGGCGCGAGGATGAAATCATCATGGTCGCGCGGCACGACTTCGCCGCCCTGATGGGCCTCCACCGCCTCCAGCAGGCGCGCCGCGTCGTCGTGTTCCGCCGGCAGGAACAGCTCGACATTGTACAATCTGGTTTGCGCGCGCAGCCAGGCTGAATGCACGCACACGCCGAGCGACAGCCGAGCATACGGCGCGGCCATATCGAGCGCTTCGGTGATGGCTTCCGGGTCGTGCGCGGTCAGGATGACCGTCGTCACGCCGATGCGCTGCAGCACGCCGACCGCCGCACGCACATCCGTACCGTCCGCCATGCGCCCTTCATCTTCCTCGATCGCGATTTCCGCGATCACCGTCCGGCCGGACAGGTCGCCCAGCGCGAGCACTGCGGCACGCAGTGCCGCGAAGGTCTGTGCGCCGCGCAGGTAGTAAAACGCCGCGTCTTCATGCAGCAACGGGCGGAACGCCTGTTTGCACAGGCCGATGTAAAACATGGTGACCGGGCGCTCGCAGTCCTCTTCGTCCGGAACGGGCGGGCAGTCGAGCGCCAGGCCGACCGGAAGCGGGTCGAGTTCCTGCGCCCACGCCGCACAGGCCGCGCCGTCCGGCGCAATCGCACCGGCAAAGCGCTCGGGCGACCGCCGGTACAGCGGCAGGGCCGCCGGTTCGGTCAGGAATATCTGCGGCAAATGGTCAAGCTGACATAACGGAATGTCCAAAGTCGTTCTCTCCTCTTAAAAGGACGGTGTGAATCAGTTTTCCTTCCAGCTGCCGTCCGGCAGCGCGGTATATCGCTGCGGCTCATCCGCCGCCAGCAGGCAGAGGTCCAGCGCGGTCTGCAGCTGGTCGTCCAGCACGCAGGTCTCGCCGTCCAGCGCCCGGACGGCGTCATCCAGCGCCTGCAGCAGCGCGGGCGCCGCGCTGAGCGCCGGCTCCAGGCCGTAGCTCTCGCCAAACGCCGTGACCGCGTCCAGCACATCGCCGTCAAAGGTATCGGTCGCGGTGTCGATCAGGCCGAACAGCGCCAGCCGCTCGGTCATGGCATACACATTGTCCGACTGCTCGCCGAAGCGCAGCGCCGTCTCCGTGTCCAGCGGCGTCAGGCCGGCCGCATCGACCGTTACCTGCCGGTTGCTGACCGGCACATCAGGCGACAGCCCCACGCCTTCGTAGCCGCCCTGCACAGGCAGCTGCAGTTCCAGCGTGGTGATGACCAGCCGGTCGCCGTTAATCAGCTGGATGTGGTACTGGCCCTGGCCCTTGCCGTAGGTCGTCTCACCCAGCAGGACAGCAGTCCCGGTGTCCCGCAGGCTGCCCGCAAGCAGTTCGGCCGCCGAGGCGGTCCCGCCGTCCACCAGCACAACAATCTTGTTCAGCGGCAGGCCGCCGCCCGTGGAAAAGGTCTGCTCAAGGCCGCCCATATCCTCGCGCCAGCGCACGCCGGCAAGGTAAACGCCCTCGTCCTCGGTCATGGCGTCCGCCATCTTGAGCGCGACATCAATCACGCCGCCGCCGTTGCCGCGCAGGTCAAGGATGACCGCGCGCGTATTTTTCTCGTCCAGGCCCTCCCATATCTCGAAGAAGGCCGCCCAGTCGTTTTCCGAACCCATCGCGCCGACCTTGATATATTCCACGCCGTCCGCAAGGGTCTGGTTGGAAACGTAAACCTGATTGACCTGACGGCGCGTGCAGGTGAAGGTCAGCTCGCGCCCCTGGCGCTGCACGGTGACCTGAACCGCCGTGCCTTCCTCGCCGCGGAGCAGCTGCGCCACCTCGGTTGTATTCATCTGCGTGGTGTCCGTGCCGTCCACCGCGATGATCCGGTCGCCGGCCTGCAGCCCGGCTTCCTCCGCCGAGGAATACCGCATGACTTCGGCGATCTGCACGCCGCCCGAAGCCTGCTGCATGCTCACGCCGATGCCGACAAAGCCCTCGAGTGTGGAAAAGCCCTGCGAATACTCCTCGCTTGACAGGTACATGGAGTGCGTGTCAAGCAGGGAAAGGATGTCGTTTAAGACGTTGTACATCTCCTCCGGATGCTCCTGCAGATACTTGTTGATGTAGTTCTGCAGCACATACGGGTTGTCCTCGGCCTCGAGGCCGTAGGCCGAAATCAGCGCCCAGACGCTGTCAAACCAGGTTTCGTTCTGCCCGTCCGGCGTGACCGCGCCCGCGGGCACAACCAGTGCCGCCGCCAGCGCCAGCGCCGCCAGCCGTTTCGCCAATTTTTTCATGGTAAATCTCCATCCCGGGAACAAAAAACAAGCCTTGCGCGCCCCGCGCGCATGAAAACAGAAAATTCCTGTATAACAGGAATTTTCATCAAAAGTCAGGACACGTGCCTGACTTTTGATACCCCGACCCAGCCGCCTTGGGCGGCGTCATTGGGGTATCGAAAACAAGTTTCTCTGGAACTTGTTTTCGCATATAGGGGACTCCTGAAGTC
>USSI01000119.1 GCA_900557315.1 uncultured Butyricicoccus sp.
CGACCGACAGCCTGGCGGAGCTGGCACAGCGCTTTGACCCGCCGCTTTCCAAGCCGGGCCTGAGCCATCGGCTGAGAAAAATTACCGAACTTGCGTCAAAGGAGAAATAAATGGTACCATTTGCGCATTTGCATGTGCACAGTGAATACAGCCTGCTGGACGGCGCGTGCCGTATCGATGGATTGGTGGACCGCGTAGCGGCGCTGGGACCACGGTGTGATGTACGGCGTGATTGATTTTTACCGCGCCTGCAAGGCAAAGGGCATCCATCCGGTCATTGGCTGCGAGGTGTATCTGGCGCCGCATTCGCGGTTTGACCGCAGCTACCGCAACGGCGAGTGGCACAGCCACCTGATCCTGCTGTGCGAAAATATGACCGGCTACCGCAACCTGATCCACATGGTGTCGCTCGGCTTTGCCGAAGGCTTTTATATGAAGCCGCGCATTGATATGGAGCTGCTCCGGCAGCACAGCGAGGGCTTGATCTGCCTGTCCGCGTGTCTTGCGGGCGCGATTCCGCGTGCGATTGCGGACGGGGACATGGATGGGGCTTACGAACTGTGCGAGGACTTTCTCGAGATTTTCGACCGCGACCATTTCTATCTGGAAGTGCAGGACCACGGCATCGAGGAGCAGAAAAAGGTAAACGAGGGGCTGTATCAGCTGGCGGAAGAGCTGAACATCGGCCTTGTCGCTACAAACGACGCACACTATTTAACCCGTAAGGACGCGCGGACGCAGGACGTCCTGATGTGCATCCAGATGGGCAAGACGGTGGACGACCCCACGCGCATGAAGTTCGAAACACAGGAGTTTTATATCAAAGATGCGGACGAGATGGCGGCGCTGTTCCCCAACCATCCGGAGGCGCTCGCGAACACGGTCAAGATCGCGGAGCGCTGCCAGGTTGAGTTTGAGTTCGGCAAGTACCATCTGCCCGAATTCGACGTGCCGGCGGGCTATACCGCGCTGGAATACCTGCAAAAGCTGTGCGACGAGGGATTTGCCGCCCGCTATCCGGACGACGACGGCACAGTGCGCAAGCGTTTGCAGTACGAGATCGACATGATCGCTAAAATGGGGTTTGTCGATTACTTTTTGATCGTTTCCGACTTCATTGGATATGCCAAACGGCAGGGGATCCCGGTCGGCCCGGGGCGCGGCTCGGCGGCAGGCTCGATCGTGTCCTACTGCCTGGGCATTACCGACCTTGACCCCATCCACTATTCGCTGTACTTCGAACGCTTCCTCAACCCGGAGCGCGTCTCCATGCCGGATATCGACGTGGATTTCTGTTACGTGCGCCGGCCGGAAGTGATCGAATACGTCACCAACAAATATGGCAAAGACCGCGTAGCGCAGATCGTCACTTTCGGTACCATGGCTGCGCGCAACGCGATCCGCGACGTCGGCCGCGCGCTCAACATCCCGTATAACGAGGTGGACGTGGTCGCCAAACAGGTGCCGAACGAACTGCACATCACGATCGACAAGGCGCTTTCGGTCAATCCGGAACTGAAAAAGATGTATGATGAGCAGCCGCAGGTGCGCGAACTGATCGACACCGCGCGGGACCTCGAGGGTATGCCGCGCCACGCGTCCACCCACGCGGCAGGTGTCGTCATTACGAAAGACCCGGTGGACACCTATGTTCCGCTTGCGCGCAATGACGAGCAGATGGTGACCCAGTTCCCGATGACCACGCTGGAAGAGCTGGGCCTGCTCAAAATGGACTTCCTCGGCCTGCGCAACCTGACGGTTATCGCAGACGCGGAAAAGATGATCCGCCGTCACACGCCGGGCTTCAACATCGAAAAGGTGGACCTGAACGACAAAGCCACCTATGAAATGCTGGGACGCGGCTCGACCATGGGCGTATTCCAGCTCGAATCCGCGGGCATCACCAATGTCGTTACCGGGCTGCAGCCGCAGTCGATCGAGGACATCACCGCGGTCGTGGCGCTGTACCGCCCCGGCCCGATGCAGTCCATCCCGCGCTATATTGAGTGCCGCCATCATCCGGAAAAGGTGACCTACAAACACCCGCTGCTTGAGCCGATCCTGGGCGTCACCTACGGCTGCATGATCTATCAGGAACAGGTGATGCAGGTGTTCCAGTCGCTGGCGGGCTACTCGCTCGGCAAGGCGGATATGGTGCGCCGTGCGATGAGCAAAAAGAAGATGAAGGAGCTGGAAAAGGAGCGCGTCAACTTCATCCACGGCAACGAGGAACTGGGCATTGACGGCGCGGTGAAACGCGGCGTGCCGGAGCACGTTGCGGCAAGCCTGTTCGACGAGATCATGGACTTCGCCAACTACGCGTTTAACAAGGCGCATGCGGTATGCTATGCGGTCGTATCCTTCCGCACCGCCTACCTCAAGTGCCACTATCCGCGCGAATACATGGCGGCGCTGCTGACCAGCGTACTGGATTCGTCGGATAAGATTTCCGAATACATCCAGGCGGCGCGGGAGATGGGCATCGCCGTCCTGCCGCCAGACGTCAACGAATCCCATGACGGCTTTTCCGTGTCCGGACAGGACATCCGCTTCGGCCTTGCGGCGGTCAAAGGCGTCGGGCGGTCGTTCATGAAACAGCTGGTGGAAGAGCGCGAGGAAAACGGCCTGTTTGCTTCGTTTCAGGACTTCTGCGAGCGTATGTATGACCGAGAACTGAACCGCCGCGCGCTTGAAAGCATGATTAAGGCGGGGGCGTTCGACTCCATGGGATACCGCCGGAGCCAGCTGCTCAAAATTGCAAATGCGGTTGTGGACGCGATTGCCCAGAGCCGCAAAAAGAACATCGAGGGGCAGATGGACCTGTTCGGCATGGGCAACGACGCGGTGCAGGACACCCAGATTGCCCTGCCGGATATCCCGGAACTGTCCAAGCGCGAGCTGCTTTCCATGGAAAAGGAGACGACCGGCCTGTACCTTTCGGGGCATCCGATGGACGAATACCGCGATCTGGCCCGGAAGGCGGACGCGGCCTCCATCCGGCAGATCATCGACGACCTTTCGGGGGAGAACGCGAAGCCGGCATATAAAGATGGCATGACCGTGCGTCTGGCATGCGTTATTACTGCGGTGCGTCTCAAATCGACCAAAAACGGCTCGATGATGGCCTATGTGACAGTGGAGGACGAATCTGCGTCCATCGAACTGGTTGTGTTTCCGCGCTCGCTCCAGCAGTGCGGCGCTTATCTGACCGAGGACAGCGCGGTGCTGCTCACCGGCCGCATTGACGCGCGCGAGGATGAGGCGCCTAAGGTGCTGCTGAACGAGGCGCAGCCGCTGACCGAAAGCGCGGTGGACAGCACGCTGGCAAAAGAAAATCCACAGCAGTCCGTATATACGGACCAGCAGGCGGCAAAGCTTGCGCCGCACAAGCTGTTCCTGCGTATTTCCAGCATGAAAAGCGACGAATGGCCGCGCATCAAGGCGATCCTGCTCACGCAGCCCGGCGATACGCCGGTTTACCTGTACCCGACGGACACCAAAAAGAAGACGCTTGCCAAGCGTGAATTCTGGTGCCGGCCGGATGTGCCGCTTTTGGAAAAATTACGCTTCCTCTTGGGGGAAGAAGATGTTATAATAAAATAAGAGGTTTATAGCCGTGGGAGAAAAAAGCAACCAATATAGGGAGGCTGACTATGGATAAACAAATTCGCAGAATTGGCATACTCACCAGCGGCGGCGATGCGCCCGGCATGAATGCACTGATCCGTTCGGTCGTCCGCACGGCGTCGGCGTACGATATTTCCGTGCTTGGTATCCGCCGCGGCTACAGCGGCCTGATTAACGGCGATATCATTGAGATGGGTGCCCGCAGTGTGGATGGCATCATCCGCCGCGGCGGCACTATGCTGTATACTGCGCGCTGCAAGGAGATGATGACCGAAGAGGGTCTGCAGAAGGCAGCGGACACCTGTAAATACCTTGGTATCGACGGCCTGATCTGCTGCGGCGGTGACGGTACCTTCCGCGGCGCGCAGGCGCTTTCCCGCAAGGGTGTGCCCTGCATCGGCGTGCCGGGCACGATTGACAACGATATCGTCTGCACAGACTACACGATCGGCTTCGACACCGCCTGCAATACCGCAATCGAATGCATCGACAAACTGCGCGACACCATGCAGTCGCACGAGCGCTGCTCGGTGGTTGAGGTCATGGGCCGCCGTGCGGGCCATCTGGCGCTGCATGTGGGCTGTGCGGTTGGTGCAACCGCAATCTGCCTGCCCGAGCGTAAGCTGGATTTTGACACGGACATTGTAGAGAAAATGCGTGTCGGCCGCATCAAGGGGCGCAACCATCATATTATCATTGTAGCAGAGGGCTATGGCTCTGCACAGGAGGTTGCCGATCATATCCATGAAGCGACCGGTATTGATACGCGTGTTACCATCCTCGGCCACATCCAGCGCGGCGGTTCACCTACCGCGCAGGACCGGGTCATGGCAACCCGCATGGGATATGCGGCAGTGCGTGCGCTTATGGAAGGCAAGAGCAACCGCGTAATTGTCTTTGATGATAATCAGGTAACCGACTTGGACATCGAGGAGGGCCTGGCCCGTCAGAAGGATCTCAACCAGTGCCTGTTTGAGGCACAGCAGACGGTCGCAATCTGATGTCGGAGACTGTTTTCATCACCGGCGGCTCGCGCGGGATTGGCGCGGCATGTGTGCGCGCGTTTGCGGCCGCGGGGTGGAATGTTGCATTTACCTTTCGGGAACAGCGTGAATTGGCTGGCATGCTGGCAGAACAGACCGGTGCGCTTGCGCTCAGCGCGGACCTCAGCGACAGCCGGGCGGTCAGCCGCGCCGTGGGGGAAGCGCGGGGGCATTTCGGTGCGCTGGATGCAGTCGTCTGCAATGCAGGCATTGCGGCGCAGAAAATGTTCCAGGACATCATGGATGACGAGTGGCAGGACATGCTTGAGGTCAACCTGATGGGTGCGGTACGAACGATACGCGCCTGCCTGCCCGACCTGCTGCACCGCAAGCAGGGCAGCATCGTCACCGTGTCCTCCATGTGGGGACAGACCGGCGCGTCCTGCGAAAGCCACTATGCGGCGAGCAAGGCGGCGCTGATCGGGCTGACCAAATCGCTCGCGCTGGAACTCGGTCCGTCGGGGATCCGGGTCAACTGCGTTGCACCCGGCGTGATCGACACAGATATGAACGCCATGCACAGCACAGAGACCATGCAGGAGCTGGCGGCGGAGACGCCGCTCGGCCGCATCGGTACGGCGGCGGAG
>USSI01000120.1 GCA_900557315.1 uncultured Butyricicoccus sp.
CGCGGCGAATGGCGGGTATATCAAGGTGAACTCGCGCCCCGGCAAGGGGAGCACGTTTTCGCTGTTCCTGCCGAGAGGGCAGTGAAGGCGCTGTCCGTAGGGTGCGCATTGCGTGCCCGGCTGGGTGCCCACTTCCTAAGTGGGCGAAATTTGCGCCTGCGCGGCGCGGGCACATACTCCATATCAATCCTGTCAAAACTGTTAGATTTCCGACAGGCTCTCGACAGAATTGTATGGTATCGTCTGTATCGTACCAAAGGGTACGGTACAGACTTTTTTCCGGGAGGTTTTCTCTTATGACGGTACTACAGACATCAGACCTGCGCAAGGTTTACGGCGCGGGCGATACCGAAGTGCGCGCGCTCGACGGCGTCAATCTGACAGTCGAGAGCGGCGAGTTCGTCGCCGTGGTCGGCACGTCCGGCTCGGGCAAGTCCACCCTGCTGCACATGCTCGGCGGGCTCGACCGCCCCACAAGCGGCAAGGTCTATGTGGACGGGAACGATATTTTCGCGCTGAAGGATGACGAGCTGACCATTTTCCGCCGCCGGCGCATCGGGTTTGTGTTCCAGGCGTACAATCTGGTGCCGGTGCTCAGCGTATACGAAAACATCGTGCTCCCCATCGAGCTGGACGGCGGCACGGTGGATCAATCCTATGTGGACGAGATCATCCGCACGCTGGGGCTGGAAAGCAAGCTCGCGAACCTGCCGAGCCAGCTCTCCGGCGGCCAGCAGCAGCGCGTCGCCATTGCCCGCGCGCTTGCAACCAAGCCCGCCATCATCCTGGCCGACGAGCCGACCGGCAACCTGGACAGCAAAACCAGTCAGGACGTACTCGCGCTGATGAAGGTGACGAGCGAAAAGTTTGGCCAGACCATCGTCATGATTACCCACAACGAGGAGATCGCCCAGCTCGCGCACCGGATCGTCCGCATTGAGGACGGCCGCATCGTCCATTCGTAAGGGGGCGCGCGGCATGTTAAACGTCCCCAACAAAAAGTGCATCCGCCGCCTGTCCGACCGCAGCCTGCGGGCGGCGAAAACACGCAACATCATTGCGGTCATCGCCATCGCGCTGACGACCGTGCTGTTTACTTCCCTGTTCACGATCGCCATGTCCATCAACGCCTCGTTCCAGCAGGGCAACTTCCGGCAGGCGGGCGGCGACATGCACGGCTCGTTCAAAGACCTGACCGAGGCGCAGGTGGAGGAGCTGAAAGACGACCCGCTCATCGAAGAATACGGTACGCGCCTGATGGTCGGCATGGCGCCGGGCGAGGTGCCGTTCAACAAGAGCCATGTCGAAATCAGCTGCATGGACGAGGCCGAGGCAAAGCACTATTTTATTGAGCCCGTCGAGGGCAGCCTGCCCCGCGAGGGCACGGACGAGGCTGCGGCCGACACCCGCGTACTCTCCCTGCTCGGCATCGAGCCCAAGGTCGGCGCGCAGTTCACCCTGCCGATCGAGATCGACAGCAACACCACGGACGCGCGCGTGGTCGAGCGCACGTTCACGCTCTCCGGCTGGTGGGAGTATGACAGCGCGATCGTCGCGTCCCACGTCCTCCTGCCCCGATCGGCGGCCGAGGAGCTGTGTGCGCTGTCCACCGGCAAAGAAGGCACACAGACCGGCACCTGGTCGCTTGATGTGATGCTTTCCAGCTCGCTGCACATCCGCGACGACCTTGAGCAGATCCTCGCAAACCACGGCTACCAGTGCGACGACGCGACGGGCGAAAATTATATCAACATCGGCGTCAACTGGGGCTACTCGGGCGCGCAGCTCGCGGAGAACATCGACCCGCTGACGGTCATCGCCATCGCCGCCATGCTGCTGCTCATCATCTTCACCGGCTACCTCATCATCTACAACGTGTTCCAGATTTCGGTCACGAACGATATCCGGTTTTACGGCCTTTTAAAAACCATCGGCACGACCGGCAAGCAGATCCGCCGCATGATAAGGCGGCAGGCCTATCTGCTCTCGGCCGCCGGCATCCCGATCGGCCTTGTAATTGGGTATCTGATCGGCGCGCAGCTCGTGCCGCTCATCCTCTCGCAGTTGAGCGGCATGCACGAGACCATCTCGATCAGCCCGCTGATCTTTATCTTTGCGACCGTGTTCTCTCTCATCACCGTGCGCATCTCCTGCCGCAAGCCGGGCAGGATGGCTGCGCGCGTGTCGCCGGTCGAAGCGGTGCGGTACACGGATGCGGGCGCCAAGCAGCCGAAGAAATCCAAGGGAAAACACACCGCCGCGGGGCGCGCCTCCTACGGCGCCAAGCTGCCGCGCATGGCGTGGATGAACCTCGGCCGCAGCCGCAGCAAGACGGTCATCACGGTCATTTCGCTCGCGCTCGCGGTGGTGCTCATGCAGCTGACCTACACCTTTGCGATCGGCTTTGACATGGACCGGTATCTCGCGAGCAAGTCGGCGGTCGATTTCATCGTCGGCGACGCGGCGTACTTCCAGACCGGTTCGGGCTTTCGCTCGACCGATGAGGCCGTGCCCGAAAATGTGATCGCGGACATCGACGCCGAGGGCGGCATCACGCAGTCCGGCCGCATCTACGGGCAGGTGTCCAGCGTGCAGGAATTTGTCTCCGAGGACTGGTTCCGCCAGAATAACGGCCAGTGGTACCCGGCGGAATATCTGGACCAGATGGTCGAACAAGCCGAGCATAACGCATCCGGCCTGATAGCCGACCGCGCCCAGCTCTACGGCATGGAGGACTTCCCGCTGTCCAAACTGACCGTGCTGGACGGCGACCTGTCCGCCCTGTCCGACCCCACGAAAAACGCGATCGCAGCAGTGTATGCGACCGACGACTACGGCGACCCGGAAGCGCAGTCCCACTGGGCGAAAGTGGGCGACAAGGTGCACCTGCGCTATGTGGAGGAATACGAATACTACTACACGGACACGGGCGAAGTCATCCCGCCCGAGGAGGTTGACGCGGTCTATGCCGGCGGGCGCAGCGTCGGCTCGCGCGCCAAGACCTATCGCGATGCAGAATACACGGTCGCGGCGGCGGTCACCATCCCCGGCTCGCTCGACTACCGCTTTTACGGCGCGGACCAGTTCGTGCTGGGTGCCGAGCAGTTCAAACAGGACTCGCAGACCGATTCCGTGATGACCTATGTATTCGACGTGGAGGACGGCACGGACACCGAAATGGAGGCCTTCCTCGCGGACTACACGGAAAACGTGCAGCCGCTGTTCGACTATGAGAGCAAGGCGACCTATCAGGCCGAGTTCGAGAGCATGCGCAATATGTTCCTGACGCTCGGCGGCGCGCTCAGCTTCATCATCGGGCTGGTCGGTGTGCTCAATTTCCTGAACGCCGTGCTGACCGGCATCATCACGCGCCGGCACGAGTTTGCGGTTTTGCAGGCCATCGGCATGACAGGCAGACAGCTGAGGCGCATGCTCATGCTCGAGGGGCTGTATTACGCCCTGCTCGCCATGGCGGTCAGCACCGTCCTGAGCGTCACGCTGGGGCCGCTCATCGGCGCGGGGTGTGCAAACGTCTTCTGGTTCTTTGTGTACAAGTTCAGCGTGCTGCCGCTCGCGGTGCTGCTGCCGGTGTTCATCGCGCTGGGGCTTGCCATCCCGCTCCTTACCTACCGCGGCACGGCAAAGCAGAGCATTGTGGAAAGTTTGCGCACGGACGAGTGAAAAACAGCGTTGATTTTTGTCACATTCGCCATTGACGATCGTCTGTCCTGATGTTACAATAGACTACGCTCACGCGGAGGGCAAATCATTCGCTGGAAATGATAAGCCGGATAAGGTGACGGGTTGAAACACCCGTAGTCTTATCCGGCTTTTTTTATTTTGAACTGCCCTGCTGCGGTATTTCGTTAAGAAAGGGATGGGAAATATGGATTTACTCAAGGACAAGGTCAAACCGCTGTATTTCCGCTATCTGGCGGCTGCGTTCGGCAGCGCGCTGACCAGCTCGATTTACAGCATCGTGGATATGGCGATGGTCGGCCAGTATCAGGGCCCGGACGGCACGGCGGCGCTCGCGGTCGTCGCGCCGGTTTGGAACATCATCTACAGCTTCGGCCTGCTGGCAGGCATCGGCGGCTCGGTGCTGTTCTCCACGCTGCGCGGCAGCGGCAAAACCCGCCATGAGGACGAAAACGAATATTTTACTGCTGCGCTCGGCCTGTCGGTGTTTTTTGCCGCGCTGTGGTGGATTGTCATTGCCTTTTTTGACACGCCCATGCTGCGTCTGTTCGGCGCGTCGGACGCGCTGCTCCCGCTCGCGCAGGATTACATCCTCCCGATCAAGTTTGTGGTGCCGTTCTTCCTGTTCAACCAGATGCTTGCCGCCTTCCTGCGCAACGACGGCAACCCCGGCCTTGCGACCGCAGGTGTGCTTGCGGGCGGTATTTTCAACGTCTTCGGCGACTACTTTTTCGTATTCACCTGCGATATGGGCATTTTCGGCGCGGGCCTTGCGACCGCGATCGGTGCGGCGATCACCTTCTTTGTCATGCTGTCGCACTTCTTTACGCGCCGGTGCACCCTGCGGCTGGTGCGGCCCAAGCGTGTACCGCTCCAAATCCAGCAGATCATTGTCACCGGCTTTTCCACCTTCTTTATCGACGTGGCGATGGGCATCCTGACCATGCTGTTCAACCGCCAGATCATGCGCTACATCGGCGCAGACGGGCTTTCGGTTTACGGCATCATCGTCAACGTCAGTACGATCGTGCAGTGCTGTGCGTACAGCATCGGGCAGGCGGCCCAGCCGATCATCTCGCGCAACCTTGGCGCAAAGGAATGGACGCGCATCCGGCAGACGCTGCGCTATGCGCTGTATACCGTGGCATTTTTCAGCATCTTCTGGACTGCGCTCACGCTTGCCGTCCCGAACGGGTTTGTACGTGTATTCATGGCGCCGACCGAGAGCGTGCTGGCTGTTGCGCCCGGCATTTTCCGCAGCTACTGCATCTCGTTCCTGCTGCTGCCGCTCAACATCTTCTCGACCTATTACTTCCAGGCGCTGATGAAGCCGGGCACCGCAATGGTGGTTTCCGTCGCCCGCGGCCTCGTCGTCAGCGGCGCGCTGATCTTTGCGCTTCCCGCGCTGTTTGCGCCTGAAGCGCTGTGGTTTGCCATGCCGGTGACCGAGCTGGTGGTCGCGGCCTTCGTGGTAATCCGTATG
>USSI01000121.1 GCA_900557315.1 uncultured Butyricicoccus sp.
AAGGCGTTTCCCGTCCACGTCGGCATCATCATGGACGGCAACGGCCGCTGGGCGAAAAAGCGCGGCCTGCCGCGGCAGGCGGGGCACAAGGTCGGCGCGGAAACCTTCCGCACGATTGCAACGTACTGCAAGGATATCGGCGTGCAGTATTTCACGGTCTATGCCTTTTCCACGGAGAATTGGAAGCGCCCGCAGGAGGAAGTGGACGCGCTGATGAACCTGTTCCGCAGCTACCTGAAGGAAGCAGCGGAAACCATGTTCCAGCGCGGCGTGGCGGTGCGTGTGCTGGGCGACCTGACGCCGCTGCCCGAAGACATCCGCGCGCAGATCCGCGAGGTGGACGAGATCGCCGACCGGCTTGGGCCGGATGCGGCGACCGCCTCGCTGTGCATCAACTACGGCGGGCGCGACGAGATCAAGAACGCGGTCCGTGCGATCGCGCAGGAGGTCAAAAACGGCACGCTCGCACCGGAAAATATCACCGAGGATACCATCAGCGCGCACCTGTACACCGCGCATATGCCTGACCCTGACCTCATCATCCGGCCGTCCGGCGAGATCCGCACGTCCAACTTCCTGCTGTGGCAGTCGGCCTACGCGGAATATTATTTTACCGACATTCTGTGGCCGGATTTCAAGACCGCCGACATGGATGCGGCGATTGACGCGTTTAATAAAAGAAACCGCCGGTTTGGCGGCGTATAGTCCGAAAAATCGGGGTGTGAAGATATGAAAGCAAGAGTGTTGTTCGGCGTGATCGGCTTTGTTGCGGTGCTGCTCGCGCTGTATGTGTTCCCGCCCATTGTGCTGGAGATCGCGGTGGCGGCGCTGTGCCTGTTTGCGACCTATGAGGTGCTTGGCTCGACCAGGCTGGTGCACAACCGGCTCGAGCTGCTGCTGTGCCTGCTGGTTTCGGTAGGGCTGGCGGTTGCGCATTTCACTGTCCTGCCGCTCGACCTGCAGGATGTGGTGCAGGGCCTCGTCTTTGTGCTGCTGGTCGGCTCGTTTGCGGTCGAGCTGAAATTTCATGACAGCATGAACGTTTCGCAGGTGTCGTGGGGCTTTTTCGGCGCGCTCATCGTGCCGTACTTAATGCTCAGCCTGGTCCGCATCTTCCAGATGGATTTCCTTCCGATCGGGAATACGGATTTCCAGATCGGGCAGTTCATCGTGCTGCTGCCGCTGCTCGCGGCGTGGGGCGCGGATACCTGCGCGCTGTTTGCTGGGATGCTGTTCGGCAGGCACAAGCTCGCGCCCGTGGTCAGCCCGAAAAAGACGGTCGAGGGCGCGGTCGGCGGCGTGGTCGGCGGCGCGGTGCTCGTGCTGCTGGCGGCCCTGCTGATGAATACCTTCCTCGATCTGGATATGCCCATCTGGGCGGCGCTCGTGCTCGGCGGCGCCGGCGCGGTGCTGGGCGAGGTCGGCGACCTGTCGTTCTCGATCATCAAGCGACAGACCGGCATCAAGGACTACGGGCACATTTTCCCCGGGCACGGCGGCGTGCTCGACCGCTTTGACAGCGTGCTGTTTGTTGCGCCGTTTGCGGAGATTCTGTTTCGGATCATCTGGTAACAGTATAGGGGGCTTCGCAAGCCCTCTATATACGAACCTTGGTTCCGGAAGAAACCAGGGTTCGATACCTGAACGGCGCCGCCCAAGGCGGCTGGGTCGGGGTATCCGAACACCCGGCAAAGCCGGGCGTTTGGATGGAAATGGCCACGCCATTTCCGAATTTGAAATCATTGCATTGTGGGCAGCGGGATAAAAACCCGGCAGAGCCGGACTTTTATGGGGAATTGGCTTGCAGACGCTGCGGCGTCTGCGGCAGGCGGCCATTTCCGAATTGGAATTATCATGCTGCGGGCTTGGATGGAACTGCAAGCTGCACCGGGGGCATACGCTGTCGGTGCGTATTCTTGAAACTGCCGTGGATCATAGGTTCGCGGTTTGGGAGAATTGATATGAAAAAAATTGCAATTTTGGGCTCGACCGGGTCGATCGGCACACAGACTGTCGATATTTTACCATCGGTGGATGCCGAAGTGGTTGCATTGACGACGAATAAACGCATAAACTTACTCGAAGAGCAGGCGCGCGCGCTGCACCCCAAGATGGTGTGCGCGTTCGACGGGGACGCGGCGCGCGACCTCAAAATCAAGCTTGCGGATACGGATATCCGCGTGCTCTCCGGTATGGACGGCCTGACTGCCTGTGCCGCAGAAAGCGGCGCGGACATCGTCGTGACCGCCGTGGTCGGCATGGTGGGGCTGCTGCCCACGCTCGCGGCGATCGACGCGGGCAAGGACATCGCGCTGGCGAATAAGGAGACGCTTGTGTGCGCGGGCGAGCTGGTCATGCGCGCGGCGCGCGAAAAGGGCGTAAAAATCCTGCCCGTGGACTCCGAGCACTCGGCGATCTTCCAGTGCGCGCAGGCCGCGCAGGGAAACCGGCTGGCAAAAATCCTTCTGACCGCGTCCGGCGGCCCGTTTTTCGGCAAGACTGCGGACGAGATGAAAAACGTCACGCGCGAGCAGGCGCTCGCGCACCCGAACTGGAACATGGGCGCGAAGATCACGATCGACTCCGCGACCATGATGAACAAGGGGCTCGAGCTGATCGAAGCCATGTGGCTGTACGACATGGCGCCCGAGGACATCGAGATCGTGATCCACAGGGAGAGCATTGTGCACTCTGCGGTCGAGTTTGACGACGGCGCGATGATTGCCCAGCTCGGCCTGCCGGATATGCGACTGCC
The DNA here is from genome assembly GCA_900557315.1 of uncultured Butyricicoccus sp. Lineage (GTDB taxonomy): Bacteria > Bacillota > Clostridia > Oscillospirales > Butyricicoccaceae > Agathobaculum. Next base: position 2,756 of record USSI01000121.1, read on the forward strand.
CATCCAGTACGCGCTGACCTGGCCGGCGCGCGTTGCCTGCAAGGTGCCGCGCCTCAGCCTGGCGGAGGCTGCGAAGCTGACCTTCTATGCGCCGGATTATGAGGCGTTCCCGGCGCTCGGGCTGGCGCGGCGTGCGGCGGCGGAAAAGGGCGACCGCGGCGCGGTGCTCAACGGTGCGAACGAGGCGGCGGTCGGCCTGTTCCTCGCGGGAAAGATTGGCTTTACCGACATTGCGGCGCGCGTTTCGTATGCGCTGGACAATATCCCTTATCAAAAAAAGATTACACTGGACGGCGTCCTTGCGGCGGACGCGGAAGCGCGCGCACTGGTGCGCGCATAATCACCTGACCACCCCTGTTTGAAAGGAGCATTGCATTGCTGCAAATCATTCTGGCGATCGTGGCGTTTGGCCTGCTGGTCATCGTGCACGAATTCGGGCACTTTATCTCGGCCAAGCGCGGCGGGGTACAGGTAAATGAGTTTTGGATCGGTATGGGCCCGACGCTCCTCAAAAAGGAGCATAACGGCACGCTGTACTGCCTGAAGGCACTGCCCTTCGGCGGCGCGTGCGTGATGGAGGGCGAGGACAGCGAGAGCGATAACGACCACGCGTTTGGCAAGGCGAGCCTGCCGCGCCGCATGCTGATTGTGGCAGCGGGTGCGCTGATGAATTTCCTGGTCGGCTTTCTGATCGTGCTTGCGGTCATCCAGCCGAACGGCCCGAACGGCGGCTATATTGTCTCGACGCTCGACAGCGTCGATCCGGCGAGCACCGCTGCTGCAGAAGGCGGCCTGCAGGCCGGGGATGAGGTCCTCGAGGTGGACGGCTACAACATCCTGCTGCGCAGCGATTTTGAAATGGCGCTCTCCCGCGGTGCAGACACGACCTATGAGATTGTTGTGCGCCGGGACGGCGAAAAGGTCACCCTGCCTGCGGTCGTGCTCGAAGCCACGATCGAGGGAGAGGATGGCAGAAAGATGATCGGACTGACCTTCGCTGAGCAGCCGGACAGCATCGGTATGCACATCAACATGGCGGTGCGCACCTCGCTGAACTACGCGCGGCTGGTGTGGGTCAGCCTCGGCATGCTCGTGAGCGGGCAGGTCGGCGTGGACCAGCTTTCCGGGCCGGTCGGCGTGGCGAGCGTGATGGCGACCACGGCGAGCTACAGCATAGCGGCGTTTTTGCAGCTTGTGGCGTTTATCTCGATCAACCTCGGCGTGATGAACCTGCTGCCGCTGCCCGCGCTGGACGGCGGGCGGCTGGTGTTCCTCATCATCGAGGGCATCCGCCGCAAGCCCGTGCCCGCAAAGTATGAGGGCTATATTCACGCGGCTGGGCTGATGCTGCTGCTCGCGCTGATGGTTTACGTGACCGGGCAGGATATCCTGCGTATCGTCTCAGGCTGATAACGGATTGCAAACAGGCATAGGAAGGGACAGGATATGAAACAGACCAAACAGATTAAGGTGCGCGATGTACTCATCGGCGGCGGCGCGCCCATTGCGATACAGTCCATGACCAACACGGACACGAGGGATGCGAAAGCGACCCTCGCGCAGATCCGCGCGCTGGCGGATGCGGGCTGCGATATTGTGCGCTGCGCGGTGCCAGACGCGCAGGCGGCGGAAGCGCTCCGCGAAATCTGCGCCGGCTCGCCCATTCCGGTTGTGGCGGACATTCATTTCGACTACCGGCTCGCGCTTGCGTCCATCGAGGCGGGCGTGGACAAAATCCGGCTCAACCCGGGCAACATCGGCGGGGCGGACCGCGTGCACGCGGTTGTGCAGGCCGCGAAGGCGCGGCACATCCCGATCCGCATCGGTGTCAACTCGGGTTCGGTGGAAAAGCATATCCTCGAGAAGTTCGGCGGCCCGACGCCGGAAGCGATGGTTGAATCCGCGCTCTATCACGTCGGTCTGCTCAACGACTGCGGGTTTGACGATATCTGCATTTCGATCAAGTCGTCTTCCGTACCGGACACCATGCAGGCTTACCTGCTGGCACACAAAAAGACCGATTACCCGCTGCACCTCGGCGTGACCGAGGCAGGCACCGAGTACATGGGCACGGTCAAGTCCGCGGCCGGTATCGGCGGCCTGCTCGCGCTCGGCGTGGGCGACACCATCCGTGTGTCGCTGACCGACGATCCGGTGAAGGAAATCTACGCGGCAAAGGCGATTTTGAAAGCGGTCGGCCGCGCGGAGGAGGGCATCAACGTCGTGTCCTGCCCGACCTGCGGGCGCACGCGTATCGACCTGATCGGCATTGCGAAAGAGGTTGAGCAGCGCTGCATGGCGATTGAAGGGAAAAAACTCAAGGTTGCGGTCATGGGCTGCGCGGTCAACGGGCCGGGCGAGGCGCGCGAAGCCGACCTCGGCATCGCGGGCGGCGACGGCGTGGGCCTGATCTTCCG
>USSI01000122.1 GCA_900557315.1 uncultured Butyricicoccus sp.
CCATGCCGATCGAGCTGGTGCCCAGGCCCAATATACTGATCTGCTCTTCCCCATGGGGAAGCTTGCGGTATTGCATATCCATTTCAAATATCCTCCTCTGTCCAATCCTCTCGCGGAAAAGATGATTTTGTCCCAATCCTATTGTAATGGATGAAATGCAAAATGTAAAATACCTCTCCGGAATGGCTTATGATGCTCAAACGGTATGGTTCCTGCGGGAAACCGGGTTCGGCATAACAGAAGGGCGGCGGTCAGGTTTTCCTGACCACCGCCGCTGCGCGAGGCTGTTCGGCTGCTGCTTAAAGGGGAAGGGATTCCAGCCACGAAGCGAGGTCTGCGGAGCTGCTGACCCGCAATCCGTCTGCGATGCTGGCTTCCGGGCAAAGCTCGGTGAAAATATGCAGGCTGTTGTCAATGCTGTCGCTCGAACTGGTGCAGAACGGCACGAGGGTCTTTCCGGAGAAATCATAGGAATCCAGGAAGGTGGCGATCATGGCCGGGGCTTCGTTCCACCAGATGGGGTAGCCGACGAAAATCACATCGTAATCCTCGACATTGTCTGCGCTGACCCGGATTTCCGGCCGCGCGCCGCTCCGTATTTCTTCTTCTGCAAGCGACAGATCGCTGTATGGCTGCGCGCGCGTGATCTCCGCCAGATCGCCGCCCGTGAGCGACGCGATCTGTTCTGCCGCTGCGCGGGTGTTGCCGGTGTTCGAGAAATAGGCGACCAGGATGTCCGCGCTGCCCGTATCCGGTGCGGACGGCTGCTGTGCCTGCGCATAACCGAGCGACGCGACCCAGGCGGTGATATCGCTGCGCGCCTCGGATACGCTGTTGCGGGATACCGAGAACCCGTTGGTTTCCACCTGCGCATCCGGCTCTTCATCCGCAATGGTGCGGATGGTGCCTGCAAAACCGCTGCCGCCGTGCGCGGTGAACGGGATGACCGGCTTGCCGCCGAGGTCATAGGTGTCAAGGAAGGTGTACATCGGCATGGGTAGGTCGGCGTTCCAGATCGGATAGCCGAGGAAGATGACGTCGTATTCGTCCAGATTGTCGATGTGGGTCGAGAGCGGCGGGCGCGCGTTTGCCGCGCCTTCCGCTGCGGCAAAATCAAGCAGCTCGTCATGCGTGCCGGGATACTGCTGCTCGGTCTCGATGGCGAACAGGTCGCCGCCCGTCTCCTCCTGGATGGCGCGGGCGAGGAACTCCACGTTGCCCATGACCTCGCCGTTTTCCACCACGCGGCTCGCAGACGAGACCGTGTCTACACCGTCGGTCTCCGGGACCGAGAAATAGGCGATCAGGATGTTGGCGCCATCATCCGCGGCGGGCGCCTGCGGCTCGTCCTGCAGGTAGCGCATCAGAATCGCCGCGACCTCGGCGCGGGTTGCGCTGCCCGCCGGGTCAAACCGGTTGCCCTCCTTGCCGCCGACGATGCCCGCGCCCCGCGCCCAGTCAACTGCCTGCGCCGCATAGGCGGAGATTGCGCTCTCATCCGCGAAGGACGCGCCTGCGTCCGCCGCCGGGCTGCCTGCGTAGTGCCACAGGATCGCTGCGATCTGCTCGCGTGCAACCGGGTCGTCCGTGCCGAACGTGCCGTCGCCGTAGCCGGTTACCAGCCCCTGCGAAGACGCCCAGACGACCGCGTCGCTGTACCACGTACCGGCGGCCGTATCGGTAAAGCTGTCCGTGCCGGAAACCGCCAGGCTGCCCGCTGCGCGGTACAGTACGGTTGCGAGCATGGCGCGTGTCATGCCTGCGTCCGGTTCGAACTGCGTGCTGGATGTGCCGCCCATCAGCCCGTTGTCCCGCACATAACCGACGGCATCCGCATACCATGCGTCCGCGTTCACGTCGGAATAGCCGGTGTCATCGACTGCAGCGAACGAAACCGCGCTCATGGAAAGCGCCAATGCGCCTGCTGTGACGGCGGAAAACAGCCGTTTCCAATATTTTTTCATCGAAAAACCTCCCTGGTTTCCGTTCAGATGGACTTGCCCATCTCATACGCCTCGTCCAATGCGGGGTTGCCCTGGATATCGCCAAGCTGCCAGGCGTTCGCGCCGTAGATGCAGCCGCGGACCGCCGCGTCCGGGATGCAGTCGGTCAGGCCGCGCAGGCCGTCCATCGTGCGTTCGAGCGCGGGCTTATCCTCCGCCGCAGTGACGATGAAGTAAAAATCCTTGCCGGAGAGCCGCCCGTCATAGTAGCACGCCATGGTGCGGTCGATCAGCGTCTTCATCTGCGCGTTCATCTGGTAGAAGTAGACCGGTGTGGACAGCACGATCACGTCCGCTGCCGCCATCTTGTCCAGAATCTCCGCAACGTCGTCCTTCTGCACGCATACGCCGGTCTTTTTGCAGGCGTAGCACGCCGTGCAGAATCCCATCTTCCTGCCGTGCAGGCGGACCATTTCCACGCTGTGTCCGCTCTCCTGCGCGCCGCGCGTGAACGCAGCGCACAGCGTCTCCGAATTGCCGCCCTTGCGCGGGCTGGCAGAGAGAATCAATACCTTCTTGCCCATTTGTAACATCCTCCTTTAATATGTATGGTTATGCGTTGAAATCCGTGCCGCAGATGCGCGCGCGCCAGGCGTCGATCTCCTGCATACGCGCCGCATAGACGCTGTCCGCCAGCGCCGCTGCGTCCGAGCCGAGCAGCAGGCGGAAGGGCGTGTTTTCGGCCGATACTGCGTCCAGTATCAGCTCCGCCCCCTTGTCCGGGTCGCCCGGCTGGGTACCGTGCGTGTTGTCGTGCTCGATGCGGCGCATACCTGCGGTCCCGGCGTAGTCCGCAATCGCGTGTTCCGCCTGCGTCAGCGAACGGCCGGCGAAGTCCGTGCGGAACGCGCCCGGCTCGACCACCATGACCTTGATCCCGAGCGGGCCGACTTCTTTGCACAGCCCGTCCGACATACCCTCAAGCGCACATTTGGCCGCGCCGTAGTAACCGGAGCCGGGCGCCGTCTCGAGCGCCGCCACAGACGAAACGTTGACGATCGCGCCGTGCCGCTGTGCGCGCATATCCGGCAGGACCGCCTTGATGAGATCCACCGGGCCGAAAAAGTTGGTGGCGAACAGGCGGCGCACCGCCTCATCCTCGCCCTCTTCGACCGCGGCGCGGTAGCCGTAGCCCGCGTTGTTGACCAGCACATCAATCGCGCCGAAGCGCGCCTTTGCCTGCTGCACGGCGCTGCGGATGGCCTGCCGGTCGGTCACATCGAGCGGGAGCACCAGCGCGTGGTCCGGGAATTCCGCCTGAAAAGCGGCGAGCGTCTCGGTGTGCCGCGCGGTCACAACCGCGTTCCAGCCCCGGCGGAGCACCGCCCAGGCAATGCTCCGGCCAAGGCCGCTCGAGCAGCCGGTAATCAGCCAGGTTTGATTCATAGGATTGGCCTCCTTGTTGTTTGGATGATGAAAATGTGATGCAGCACAGCGCACAAACCGCGGCTTCGCGTCATTCCCGTGCTGTGTAGAAAATCAAAGCGGCCCGGTCCGGTTCGGTTTCACCGTCAGGCGCTGCAGGCCGGCTGAGATAACATGCGCGGCGAAAACGAACAGGCCCATGATGGCGAGATAGTCGAGGAAAAACAGTGCAGCGGGCCGCTCAAAATCAAAAAAGACATAGGGGGATGTCAGGAACAGATAGGACGCGATCTGGTTGTGCACAAAGGCGTACAGCCCATAGGCTGCAACCGCCGCGCCGGCGGCGCGGAGCGCATACCGCACCGCCCGGGAACGGACCGGCCCTGCCGCGCGCCGGAGCATACCCAGCACCATATCCCAGTGCAGGCCCAGGTGCAGCGCCATCAGCACAAAGCACCAGAAGACGGACAGGATGTGCAGCGGCCGCGCGAGCGCGGCGCCGCCGGTAACAGGCAGGAAGGCAAACACCTCGCGCGACAGGATCACGGCGCTTACCATACTGCCGAGCATGGCGGGCACAAGCAGGATGTTGACGGCAAGCTGGAGCACGCGGTGAGGGGTGTGCCGGCCGCGGCGCAGGCTGCCGAACCACCTGCGGTTGAGCACGTGATGCGCGATCCAGAGCATGAACATCCCGGCCCCGAGCCATTCGTGCGCGGTAAACCCGGTGATCTGCCGCGCCATCAGCAGCAGGAGCACAACCGTCATGGCCAGATCAATCCCGATTTTGCATTTTGTTTTCCGGTTCAATGCCACCCCTCCTGTTTGGGGAAAATCTGTTTACGCGACAATGCCCAGCCCGGCGACCCAGTCCGTGACCACGTCCTGCGCGTCCGCCGCGTCGCCCCGTGAAACGGCCAGACCGTCTTCCATTACGGTTGCGTCCGGCTGCAGCTGCTGAATGGTCTCGATCGTGCGGGAGAACCGGCTGCCGCCGTGCACGGTGAAGGGGATGATGGTCTTGCCGCTGAAGTCGTATGTTTCAAGGAAGGTATACAGCGGCATGGGCAGGTCCGAGTTCCAGTTCGGGTATCCCAGGAAGATCACGTCGTAGTTATCCGGATTTTCGATCTGCGAGGCAAGCGCGGGCCGCGCGTTTTCGGTAAGCTCGGTATAGGCGAAATCGAGCAGGGCGTCGTGGGTGCCCGGGTATTCCTGCACGGTTTCGATCCGGAACAGGTCGCCGCCGGTTTCCTGCTGGATGAGCTGGGCCAGATACTGGTTGTTGCCCAGCACCTCGCCGTCCAGATTGACGCGGCTGGCGCTGGACACCGTGTCCACGCCGTCGGTTTCCGGAACCGAGAAATAGGCGATCAGGATGCGGTCGCCCGAAACCGGCGCGGATGCGGTAGCCGTGTTTCCCGTGTCTGCGGGGGTGGAGGAAGGCGGCGCGGCGTCCTGTCCGGCGTCCGACGGTGTGCTGCCACAGGCGGTCAGCGAAAGCGCCAGTGCGGCGGATAACATGAGGGCTGCGGTTTTTTTCATGACAAATGCTCCTTTGCTGTCTGGTGCGGTGAGGTTACGCGATCAGGCCGAGCCGGGCCAGCCACGGCTCGATGTCCGCGTCGTTGTTGGCGGTCAGGCCTTCCGCGATGGCTGCGTCCGGGCAGATTTCGCGGAAGATGTGCAGGCTGTTGTCGATCGGGTCGCTGGCGCTGGTGCAGAAGGGGATCAGGGTTTTGCCGGAAAAGTCATATGAGGAAAGGAAGGTCGC
>USSI01000123.1 GCA_900557315.1 uncultured Butyricicoccus sp.
CCGCTTGACGTGCGGAAGGTCGGCGGTTCGAACCCGTCAATGTCCACCATATAAAACCGTCCTGAAAAGGACGGTTTTTCTGTTGCCCCAGAACGCAGCATGGATGCTGAAAGTTGATTTTATTTTACAATAAATGCTTGACGAAGCAAAAGGTCGGTAGTAAAATATATGTGATTTTATTCATACTTTTACATAAGTATGCAGGAGGGTTAAAGGAAAATGAAGTTTGGGAAAAGAACCATTGCCTGTGTCATGACTGCTGCGGCTGTACTGGCTTCCAGCATCGTTGGCGCGGGCGCGTGCACCGGCGTATATGTTGGCAAGGATGTATCTGCCAGCGGCTATACCATGTTTGGCCGGTCAGAGGACATCGGCTCGGCGTACAATAAGATTTTCTTTGTGCACGAAGCTGGTGACCACAAGGCGGGCGAAACCTATGTAGACGGTTATGGCCATGCATATACATACAAGACCGACAGCTACCGCTATACTGCCGTGAAGGATGATCCGAATGCGGAGGATTTTGGCGAGTATGCATCTGACGATTTGACTTCGTACGAAGAAGCAGGCGTTAACGAATACGGTGTTGCACTGACTGCAACGATTACCATCCACTCGTCGGATAAGATTGTCGGCGAAGACGGCACAGACCCCAATGTTCCGACCGGGATTGATGAAATTTCCTATGCGACCATTCTGCTGGGACAGTCCAAGACCGCGCGCGAGGGTGTGGAGCTGCTGGCGGAGATCGTCGAGCAGGATGGCGCAGCGGATAACCACTGCATCATGATTGGCGATAAGAATGAGGTATGGTACATGGAAGTCCTCTCCGGACACCAGTACGTCGCCTATAAGCTGCCGGATGATGTGGTTCTGGTCAACCCCAATGTCAATATGATTGACGAGGTTGATGTAAACGATACCGAAAATTATATTGTGTCCGACCAGCTGATCGAGGTAGCGCAGGAAGCCGGTACCTTTGTGGGCGATGCTGATGCCGGCATCATCAATGTGCAGCAGTCTTACGGCGTTGTTGCGGACGGCAATGGCTTTGACGATTCCGGGCGTTACCGCATTGCAATGGGGCAGAACTTCCTCAACGAATCGCTGAACGTTACACCGGACCAGGATGCATATACATTTACTTTCACGCCGGACCGTAAAATCTCTGTAGAAGACCTGACCGAGTTCTTCGCACAGCATGGTGAGGGCACGGTTTACGACTCCTATCAGGACACCTCGATCCGCGGTATCAGCACCAACCGTCAGGCGGAGAGCCACATCTTTGAACTTCGCGACGACCAGCCGGCCGAACTTTCGGTGGTTGAGTGGCTCGCCATGGCGATGTCGGATTATTCGGTATTTGTACCGTATTACCCCGTTCTGCTGGATGATACCCTGGATGCCTATCAGGTAGAGGGGACAGAGTACACTGAGGGTTCGGCGTACTGGGCGTTCCAGCGCGTTGCGGAACTGGCGAATAACGACCATGACGGCGTAGGCGTACAGGTCCGTGCGGCTTACAACGAGCTGCAGAAGCAGTTTATCGACGAGTTTGAAGCCCAGGAGGCTGAGATGGAAGCGACCTATGCCGAGGATCCGGCTGCGGCACGTACGCTGGCGACCGAGCAGGGCATGGAGATGGCGCAGCGGGCGATTGATCTTGCGAACAGCCTGTATGAAGAATATGCAGCACAGGGCTTTACCGACGTACCGGCTGACAGTTGGTTCGCGGATGCTGTGGATTATGTTACCGAAAACGGTCTGATGAATGGCACGGAAGAAACCACCTTCGGCCCGGACGAGACTACGACCCGCGGTATGATCGTCACCATCCTGTACCGCATGGAGGGTGAACCGGAGACCGAAGCTTCCGACTTTACCGACGTAGCTGCAGACGCCTATTATGCAGACGCGGTTGCTTGGGCGAACGCTAACGGCATTGTAACCGGCTATGGCGATGGCCTCTTTGGCCCGGATGATACGATCACCCGCGAGCAGATGGCTGCGATCCTGTACCGCTATGCGCAGTACAAGGGCTATGACGTAACCACCACCGGCAGTCTGGACGCTTACACGGATGCTGCGCAGATCAGCGATTACGCTGTTACTGCGATGCAGTGGGCAAATGAGCAGGGCCTGATTACCGGCAGCACGAGCACCACGCTCGAGCCGCAGGGCAATGCGATCCGTGCGGAAGCGGCAACGATTCTGATGCGTTTCTGCGAGAATATTGCAAAGTAACCGGCAGAATATCATAAATCATGAACAGGAGCCGTCTCTCTTGAGACGGCTCTTATCTTTATGCTGTTTTTACATCCCGCTTTTTCAGCCAAAGCACGCTGATGGCAAAGCCAAGCAGCAGATACAGAAAAGAGCTGATAACAAATGCAGCGGCACTGCAGTCCATCGGCTCGGCCGGATTGTGCGAACACATGCCGAGTTCAAGCAGAGAAAAGGGGAAGTATACCCCAACCCCCTTGACAAGCGCAGGCAGGCCGCAGAACCCGCCGAGGATACCGGCCGCAACCGGCACGGCAAACGAGCGGACCATGAGTGCCACGCACAGCAGCAGTGCGGCCTGTACGGTCAGCGCCCACCAGCCCCGCACAACCCAGTACACCAGTTCAAACGGGAGCGGGGCGGTCAGCCCTGCCAGTTTGCCGCTCACGATGAACAGAATGCCGATCAGGCACTGCGTCAGCGCAGTCAGAATGGACACCGCCGTCAGCTTGGCGGCCAGCATTGTGCCGACCGGGATAGGCTGGGTCATCACAGCGTTCCAGTTGCGGTTCAGATGCTCCAACCGGCAGACATATGCGCAGTACACGCCGGTCAGCGCCGGGGCGAACAGGGCACAGTAAAACAGTGCATGTTGTGTCCAGAGGGAATACCACTGTTCGGTGAGCATGCCGAGGTTGTTCAGATAGTTGGCTGTCCCCAGACCGGCGGAGAGCAGCGGCAGCACAAGCATCGCCAGCCAGATATACGAGCGGCGCAGTTTGAGGAATTCTGCACGAATCGAACGGATAAGCACGGGTTAGACCTCCTTTTTGACGAACAGGATGCGCCCGATTACATAGATCAGAATAAAATAAGCGATCAGGCAGAGAAAACCAGTAAGATCGAAGCTGGTGAAATAATAGTCACTGATGCGGGTGGCTTCATCCCAGTCCATGGCGGTGTTGTACAGCACGGCATAATACGCCCAGACAAAGAATTTCTGGAACGAAGGCGGAAAAAACAGCGAGAACAGGCCGATAAATGAGCCGATCAATCCGATAATCATGCCGATCATCTGGTTTGGGATCAGAAGCGACAGCACCAGCTGCAGCAGCAGAACCGTGAGCGTGGTCAGTAAGGTGGCGGCGAAATATTCTCCGATTTTGTCCAGCGGCGGCGCACCGTGGAAGCCGTTTATCATGCCGAAACAGAGGATCACGGCGATCTGCACAAGAACGAACAGTGTCATGTAAACTGCACCGCAGATGAATTTGCTGTCAAATAATGCCCCTGTGCGCTGGACGGTCTCCAGCAGCTTGAGGGTCTGGCCTTTATGCTCGATGTCTGCCATGCGGGAGGCCACGACTGCGGCGATCACAGGCGTCATCATCGCGTTGAGCATGGGGAAATTGTATAGGATAATTGCCCAGCCCTGCTGTAATTCCTTTGCGCTCAGGTCGCGCATGCTGTACAGGCCCCATGCAAGCTGTGCAGCCATCATGATAAGCAGCGGCAGCCACAGCCTGCGGCGCCTGCATTTGAAGAATTCCATCCGAAGCGATCTCATAAGCTCGCCGCCCCCTCTGTCAGCTCGAGGAAGATATCCTCCAGATTCTTACGCCGCTCTTCGATGCGGGTCACGCCGATATTGCTGTCCGCCAGCAGGATGACGCACTGCGCAACCCTGTCGTCCTCCAGCGGCGGCAGGATGATCTCGCCGTCCCGCACTTCGTTTACTATGCCGTGGTGCGTCAGAAGTGCCTGCGCCATGGCGTTGTTCAGCGTGCGCAGGGCAAGGTGGTGCTCGCTTTTTTCGTGCAGACGGTCAATGGTGTCCTGATAGACCAGTGCGCCGTCTGCAATGACGCCGACATGGGTCGCCATCTGGTCGATCTCGCTGAGCAGATGGCTGGATACCACGACCGTCATGCCGAACTGGCGCGGCAGATCGCAGATCAGCTCGCGCATCTCCTGAATGCCTGCCGGGTCGAGGCCGTTGGTCGGTTCATCCAGTATGAGCAGGCGCGGGTGCGCCAGCAGGGCGGCAGCCAGGCCGAGACGCTGCTTCATGCCAAGCGAATAATGCGCAACCTTTTTATCCTTCTGGCTGGTCAGGCGCACAATATCGAGTACCTCCCGGATGTTGCCCTCCGGCACGTTCCGCAGGGTCTGCAAAATCCTGAGATTTTCCTCGCCGGTCAGGTGCCCGTAATAGGAAGGGGATTCGATCAGCGAACCGATGTCCTTCAGGATATCCAGCCGGTTTTTTTCGTTCATCTGCCTGCCAAATACCTCGATTTGCCCGCTGGAGGGATGCGCCAGGCCAAGGATCATTTTAAGCGTCGTGGATTTGCCGGCGCCGTTCGGGCCAAGAAAGCCATAGATTGCGCCTTCCGGAACCGCCATGTGCAGGTTTTTTACGCGCATGGTGCCGCCATAACTTTTGCACAGGCCGGTTGTTTCAATCAGGTTTGCCATTGTCGTGGCCACTCCTTTTCGTTTCTTGTTATAGCGTAATCATACAATCCTTTTCTTACAGAGGCCTGAAGCCTACCTTACATTTGCCTTAAATTTTCTGCACGCGGCCTGCGTTTCGTGGTATGATAACTTGGGTGATAATGATGCAGGAGCTATATGATTTAAAAATCCTCGCCGTGGACGATGAAGCGGCGATTTGCGGCATGATCCGTGAAATACTGTCTGGGGCCGGTTTCCGGCAGGTGCAGACCGCGCAGGACTGCGCGCAGGCGCGGCAGGCGTTCCGCGATTTCCAGCCGGATGCGGTTGTACTCGACGTCATGCTGCCGGATGGGGATGGGTTTTCGCTGATGCAGGAGTTCCGCCGCGGGGAAAACGTGCCCATTCTGTTTCTGTCTGCACGAGACGCGGATGAAGACCGCCTGCGCGGCCT
>USSI01000124.1 GCA_900557315.1 uncultured Butyricicoccus sp.
TGCCGCTCAGGCAGTAATAAATTTCATAGCATTCATGGACATGCCGGAATTCCACACAGGTCTGGTCGAGCATGTCCGCGTAGTTGACCACAAAATCCAGTGTTCCCATCGACATCCGGACCAGGTTGGGATTGTAAAACGGATAACGCTTCTGCTGATATTTCATATGCTGTCTCTTTCCTCATATCCTTGGATTACATATCGTTATTACAGTTGCTTTATCATATCTTATCATATTTCTTTCTGTGACAGAACAGAATTTATGCAAAGTAATGTTTCAAAAAAGGCTAATTTTTCTGAAATGATGTCCGTTTTCAGCACAATGTTAAAAGAATCACAAAATATAAGCCGTTTTATGTGGCTTATGCACAATATCGAAATGCCTTGTCCGTCATATTGAATAAATACATCCAATTATAAAGACAAGTTTGTTGGTGGATATGTCTTTTTTGGGAATTGCCGGCCCGGATGTTCACCCGGTACAATAGAGCCACCAAAACAGAAAGCCAGAGGAAAGGGGGGCGGCACGATCTGGCAGCCTGCAAAAAGAAGAAGAGGAGGTAAATGTCTGCTATGAACCACAATCCCAAGGATCCTGCAAGCTGGGAAAAAACGTCCTCCCAGTTTGGTTATTACAAGTTGCCGAAAAAAGAAGTATGGGGTTATTCCTCGATTGACTTTGCAATGAATCTGGTGTTCCAGTGCATTGCACTTTACATCAGCTATTTTTACACGGATATTTTCGGCCTGCAGCCCGGACATGTCGCCGTTATTTTTGCGGTGTCCCGTATCTGGGACGCGATCAACGACCCGATGATGGGCACGATCTGTGAACGCCTCCAGCCGAAGAAGGGCAAGTACTGGGTGTACATCCGCTGGGGTGCGGTCCCGTTCGGCCTGGCTGCGGTCCTGACCTACACCACGCCGAATATGAGCTACGGCCTGAAAATCGTCTGGGCGCTGATTACCTATAACCTGCTGAACATGCTGTATACCTTTATCATCCAGCCGTACATTTCTGCGGCTTCCCTGATGACCAACGACCAGAGCGAGCGCACCCGCCTGCAATCGACCCGCATGACGCTGGCGCAGGCCGGCGGCGTTGTATGCGCAATCATGCTGCCCGAGCTGTCCGGTTTCTTCTCGCAGTACATGACGCTGGCGCAGGGCTACATGGTCACTACCATCATCATGGCAGTCATTATGGTGGTCATCCTCCTGTGGGGTTCGAGCCAGATCGTAGAACGCATCCCGCCCCAGCCGGTTGACCCGAACAACAAGGCCAACATCAAGGACGTCTTTTACCTGCTGTTCCGTGTCGGCCCGGTATTCGTCACCTTTATCCTGTTCCTGGGCGTTTACACCATGAGCCAGGTACAGTCCACGATGGGCGCTTATTACATCAATTATTACGCAAACCGCGGCGATATGCTTTCCTGGTTCTCCATGATTATGATGCTGTTCTCGGTCATCGGCGTACCGTGCGTGCCGTTCCTGGTCAAGCGCCTGCATAAGAAGGGCACGGTCATGTGCGGCCTTGCCATTGCGGGCATTGGCTGCCTGATGCTGTACCTGATGCCGACCACCGCCATCACCGGCATGATGGTCTCCCGCGCGATCACCGGCTATGGCTACGGCATCCTGATGGGCATCTGCTGGTCGGTTATCACAGACCCGGTGGAATATGCGGACTGGAAAACCGGCAAGCGCTATACCGCGATTGTCATGACGCTGGTCGGCCTGGGCATCAAATTCTCCATGATTATCGGCGGCTCGCTGCCGACCGCAGTACTGGAAGCGACCGGCTATGTTGCAAACCAGGCGCAGAACGAAGCGACCCTGAGCGCAATCCGCATGATGACCACGCTCCTGCCGCTGGCAGCGGTTGTGGTGGCCATGCTGGTCTATGGCCTGTTCTATCACCTGAACGAAGAAAAAATCAGCCAGATTCAGAAGGAGATTGCCGAGCGCAACGCCGCGCGCGAGATGCAGAAGGCAGCTAAGTAAACCATTTTTCATCAGAGAGGAGATATCGAGCAATGAAAGTTGTATGCGCAACCCGAGTGGGCAACATGAAGGACCCGAATCCGGAAACCCGCGGCACGGTAGGCATTGTGGATATGCCGATTAAGGAGCTGAAGGATGACGAGGTGCTCATTAAGGTGGCTTATTGCGGCATCTGCGGCAGCGACCCGCACGTGGTGGACGGCTGCTTCAACAAACCGGAGGATGCGCCGTTCGGCATTGGCCATGAGATGTCCGGCGTCATCGAAAAGCTGGGCAAAAACGCCACTGCCAAGGGGCTTAAGGTCGGCGACCGCGTCGGCGGCAACTTCCTGGGCTACTGCGGCAAATGCTATCAGTGCTCGATCGGCCATCCGGAGTACTGCACGGATATCGGCAACGAGCCGTGCATGGCCGAATATGTCGTCTGGAACGAATCCCAGGTCTGCAAACTGCCCGAGGGCGTCAGCCTGCGGGAGGGCAGCCTGATGGAGCCTCTCTCGATTGCCGTGCGCGCCATGGATAAGGCGGGCATGCAGGTCGGCAAGCGTGTGCTGATCTCGGGCGGCGGCCCGATCGGCCAGCTGTGCGCGCAGCTTGCGGCCAAGTTCGGCGCGGCTGAGCTGACCCTGTCCGAGCCGGTTGAGAGCCGCTGCGAGCTGGCGAAAAAGATCGGCGTAGAGCATATCATCAACCCGATCACCGAGGATGTGTACGAGCGGGCCATGGAGATCACGAACGGCCTGGGCTACGACGTCATCATTGAGTGTTCCGCAGTGCCGAGCGCGGCCGAAACCATGCTCAAGTGCACGGCAAAATACGCGAACCTGCTGTATGTCGCGCAGTTCCCGACCGATTACGAGCTTCCGCTCAACCTGTTTGAATACTGCTATATGCGTCAGGTCAACATCACCGGCATGTACTGCGCGCATTTCAACTTCGAGCGCACCGCAGAATACCTCAAATATGTCGATCTGTCCGCCTTTACGTCGGATGAACAGGTGTATGACATTGACGACGTCGAAGAGGCGTTTGCCATGCATCTGACCAGCAAATACCCCAAAATCCTGATTCGCTGCAATAAATTTGAGGGCGAATAAACCAAACGGAAAGGATGAGCCAAAATGAGTGTTAAACTGCAAACCATCGCGGAGCTGGAGGACAAGTGTGTGGACATCCGCTCCAACCTGCTCAACTTCATTTACCGCATCGGTATGGGACATCTGGGCGGCGAGCTGTCCATCGTGGAAATGACAGTCGCCCTGTACTACAAGTATCTGAACTATGACGTAATGGACCCGCACAAGGAAGGCCGCGACCGCTTCATCCTGTCCAAGGGTCACTGCTCGGAAACGCTGTACACGATTTTCTCCGATCAGGGCGCCTACACGCAGGACTACATGGTGGAGCATTTTGAAAGCCTGGATACCTACAAGTTCGGTATGCACTCCAACCGTAAAAAGTGCCCGCAGATCGAGGTTTCCGCCGGTTCGCTCGGCCACGGCCTGCCGATCGCAGTCGGCTATGCGCTCGGCGCGCGTTACCGCAAGGAAAATTACCGCGTCATCGTCATGATCGGCGACGGCGAGTTCGACGAGGGCACCAACTGGGAGGCGCTGATGTCGGGCGGCCACTACAAACTCAACAACCTGGTATGCATCCTGGATAAAAACCAGCTCCAGATGACCGGCAACACCCGCCAGATCATGAATATCGACCCGGTTGCCGACAAGGTGCGCGCGTTCGGCTGGAACGTCATAGAAATCGAGGACGGCAACGACATGGCACAGGTATGCGCGGCGCTCGATCAGCTGCCCCCGCTCGATTATTCCAAGGAAGCCAAGCCGACCTTTATCATTTCCAACACGGTAAAGGGCAAGGGCGTTTCCTTCATGGAAGGCAACCACAAATGGCACGGCGGCGGCATCGGCGAGGAAGACCTCAAGATTGCGCTCGCAGACGTTGCAAAAATGAGAAAGGCGTGATGATCTATGGCAGCGAAAACAACGTATGATTTTGACATGATGCTCTCCAACGCCCGCGAAGCCTACGGCGAGGAGCTTTACAAGATGGCCTGCGAAGGCAAGGACTTCGTATTTACCTATTCGGATAACGTGGCGCCCTCATCCTCGGCGGGCAAGCTGCTGAAAGAATTCCCGGAACGCTGCTTTAACTTCGGCATTGCCGAACCCGATCAGGTGGGCGCTTCCGCCGGCCTTGCACTCTCCGGCTGCACGGTGTTCTCCCAGGTGTTCGGCCCGTTCCTGCCCCTGCGCGCGGCCGATCAGATTCACACGGATATCGCGTACAACGATGTCAATGTCCGTCTGATCGGCACGCACTCGGGCGTAACCGCAGGCGGCGGCCCGACCCATAACGACATCGCGGACCTCGCGCTTTACCGCGCCATCCCGAACCTCACGGTCGTTGTACCGGCGGACGCCAACCAGTGCTGCAAGTTTATCCGGCAGTCGATGGACTTTGTCGGCCCGATGATTATCCGCATTGACCGCGCAGGTTCGCCGAACGTCTATGCGGAGGACTACGACCTGACCATTGGCAAGGCAATCGAAACCATGGAGGGCACGGACGCCTACATCATCTCCTGCGGCTCCAACCTGTACGAGTGCCTGATGGCGGCCAAGATGATGAAGGAAAAACACGGCGCGAGCATCGGCATCCTGGATATGCATACCATCAAGCCGCTCGATACGGACGCGATCCTGCGCGTTGCGCAGAAGACCGGCAACATCGTCACCGTAGAGGACCACTCCATCAACGGCGGCCTGGGCGGCGCGGTAGCGGAAGTCCTGTGCGAATCGAGCTACAAGGGCAACTTCAAGCGTGTGGGCATGCCGGATGAATTCGCGGTGCTCGGTGCGGTGGATGAAATTTATCACTACTACCATATGGACCGCGACGGCATTGTCGAAGCGCTGGAGCGTATGCTGAACCTTGCGAAATAATTTGCAGCAAACTGCGGGGCGCGCGGTGCTGTGCGCGTCCCGCATCCCTCATGACAGCAGAAAAGCTTTGCCGGACTGCTGAAGAAAGGAAAGTGGTTGAAACTATGTCTAACCCGATGGATAAGTTCAATATGGATTG
>USSI01000125.1 GCA_900557315.1 uncultured Butyricicoccus sp.
GGGGATGCGGTGACCGCCCGGATGATCTCCTCCAGCGGCATGCCCGCCTCCAGATAGATCGACATCTTGAGCGGCAGCCATCCGGAAGGCTCCCAGTAAAAGGTCTTGCCGATCATATCCGTGCTGATGATCTCCGGCGGGAAGCCGTCGGCAAAGGCCTTGCGGATGCTGTCAAACGACAGGTGCGAGCGCGCACAGCCGCTTTCAAACACGACGCCGCGCTTGCGGGCGGCATGGATGCATTCTGCAACCTTGCCATCCTCGTCAAAAATGGTTGTCCCGTTGGCGGGGCGGTAGATGTGGGTCATCACATCGCCTTCGGAAAGCAGCGAGACCACGTCCTCGAGCGCAATGCCCTTGTCCAGCGGGCCAAAGTGCACCATCAGACGGCTGCGGTATCCTTCCTCCCGGAGCCGGCGCGAGGTCTGCGCGGCCTGCTCGAGCGTTTTCAGCCCGAATTCGCGCGTCACGTCCGCGTGCACCCGCTGCTTCAGCCCGACCAGCGTGTCCGGCCAGCGCGCAAAGAGCGGCGCAACCATATCGTATGCGGCAAAGCAGGGGTCTGCAATTTCCTCATAGGGCTGCATCTGGACGCCGCCCTTGGTGGTGCTCAGGGTTGCCAGCACGGTGGTCGTGGACGGCACCACATCATGTTCATAAAAGGCGCGGAAATTATACAGGCCCGCGCTGCCCGCGTCGATCGCCGTGGTCACGCCGTTCGGCGGGCAGACCAGGTCGGCGCGGCCGCCCAGCTGGCTGCCGCTTTCGAACAGATGCAGGTGCGCGTCGATCAGGCCGGGCGTGACAATGCAGCCTTCCGCCGGGATGACCTTTTCCGCGGAAGCGTCCGTGCCGGGCGCGGGCGGCGGAACAATACGCCCGTCCTTCACGTATATATCCTGTATCTCCTGCGTACCGGAGGCAGGGTCGATCACCATGCCGCCCCGGATTAAAATATCATACTGAACCATAGCGTATCCCCTTCCGCCGCATCAAGCGATAAAGCCGCCCAGAATATCGACGCACGCACCGGTCACATACCCCGCCTGCTGCGAGGCAAGGAACGCGATGACCCATGCAACCTCCTCCGGCTCGCCGATGCGCTTCATCGGGATCTGCTGGCGGATCTGTTCGACGACCTCGGGCGCGAGCACCTGCGTCAGCGCGGTGTTGATGCGGCCGGGCGCGACGCAGTTGACCGTGATCTGGTAAGGGCCCATTTTTTTGGCGAGCGTTTTGGTCAGGCCGATGATGCCCGCCTTGGTGGCGGAGTAATGCGCGCCCGCCTTGTTCGCGCCGAACAGCCCTGCCATGGAGGAAAGGTTGATGATACGGCCCCAGTTTTTCTCCTTCATGTCGGCATAGGCCTGCTGGCAGCACAGGAAGGTGCCCAGCAGGTTGACCTCCATCACCTTTTTGAACTGCTCGCACGGGATTTCGTCGAACGGGACCTTGGGCGAGATGCCCGCGTTGTTGACCAGGATATCAACCGGGCCGAGCTGCTCGCGCGTGACAGCGAACATCCGCTTTACGTCCGCTTCCTGCGAAACATCGGCCTGTACCGCGATGGCGCGCACCCCGAGGGCCTCGATTTCCTTTGCCACCTCGCCGGCGTGCGTCAGGTCAAGGTCGCATACCGCGACATTGACGCCCTCCTGCGCGAGGGCGATGGCGGTTGCCCGTCCGATGCCCTGTCCGGAACCGGTGACGATTGCATTTTTCCCCTGAATTTTGAAATCCATAACCAGCCATCCTTTCTCAAATCAAATCTGCGGCGCTACGGTTTGCAGCAAAGACACCGGCGGCACACTGCGCGGGTCTGCGTGGAGGTCAATCAGCACGGTCCCCTTTGCGGCGAAGGCCTGTTCGAGCACCGCGTCAATCTGATCGTCCGAATCCAGCCGCAGGCCGAGATGCCCGCACGCGTTGGCAATCGCTGCATAATCGACCGGATAGATGATGCAGGCGTTGGTATGCGCGCCGAATTTGGCGTGTTCCGCGTAATACTGGTATCCCAGCATCTCATTGTTGAGCACCACGCAGATAACGTCAATATTCTCGCGCTTGCAGGTTTCCAGTTCGCTCCAGACATGGGCGAAGCCGCCGTCCCCGGTCAGACAAAATACTTTTTTGTCCGGCAGCGCAACTTTGACGCCCATCGCCATCGGCAGGCCCCAGCCCAGCCCGGCCAGGCCGCGGGGCAGGTAGAACCGGCGTTCGCCGCAGGACTGCAGGTAGTTGGCGATCCAGATGGACGAGAAAGAGGCGTCCGCCACCAGCTGGTGGTCGTCGGACAGGAACTTCTCCACGTGCGCCATGAAGCGTTCAGGGAAGACGCACCCGTCCATGGGCTTGGCGGAGGCAAGCACGTCGTCGATCTCCTGGCGGTGTGCGGCGCGGCCTTCCGCGATCTGCTGTTCGAGCGCCGGGCGCGCGGCCGCCCGTTTTGCGCCGTCGCAGCCTGCAAGCGCCTGATCGAGCAGCGCCAGCGTGCACTTGGCGTCGCCGCACAGGCGGATGTCGCTTTCGTAATTGCGGCCGATCTCCAGATGGTCGATGTCGATATGGATATAAGTCGCGTTGCGCGGCAGCAGGGTCCAGCTGTCCGTACCGTTCTGGTTGGTGCGGTTGCCCACCAGAAGCACCACGTCCGCCTGCGAAATCATCGGCTTGAGGAAATTTGACATCCCGCGTTTGCCCGAGATATAACCCGCAACGCCGATCGAGAGCGGATGCGTCTCGTCCACCGAACCCTTGCCCATCATGGTGGTGGCGACCGGGATCGAGTATTTTTCCTGGATGGCGCGCAGTTCGGCCTGCGCCTGTGAGCGCAGCACG
The DNA here is from genome assembly GCA_900557315.1 of uncultured Butyricicoccus sp. Lineage (GTDB taxonomy): Bacteria > Bacillota > Clostridia > Oscillospirales > Butyricicoccaceae > Agathobaculum. The sequence continues at coordinate 2,839 of USSI01000125.1, forward strand.
CCGCCGCCCGCATAGATGACAGGCCGCTCTGCGTTCATCAGCAGTTCCGCGGCTTTCCGGATGCCGTCCGCAGCCGGTGCGGTCCGGTCGAGCGGATAATGGCCCCAGTTCTGCGTCCGGTACAGCGTGTGCTCATACGCGGTGTCGTCGTTGAACAGGTCCACCGGGAACAGCAGCACCGCCGGGCCGGGCTTGCCGCTGGCCGCCATGGTGAAGGCCATGTCAATGTAATCTTCGATGCGGCTGCGCGCCTGCACGGTCTTGACCCATTTGGCGCAGCCCTCGAACAGCTTGAGATGGTCAAGCTCCTGGAATGCGTTTTTGTCGTAATCGTCCAGGGCGACCTGCTGCACGATGGCGACAATCGGGTGCCCGGCGGTCAGGCATTCCGCCAGGCCCGCGACCAGCAGGGTTGCAGCGGGGCCGTTCTGCGCGGTCACAACCGGCACCTTGCCGGTCGCCATGCCATAGGCCTGCGCCATATAGGTGCCCGCGTTTTCCTGGCGGTAGCCGATCTGGCGGATGCCGCGGTCAATGCAGGCAAGCGTGATCTTGCTGGGGTTGCTCTGCCCGAACAGATATTCCACTTCATGCCGCTTGAGGCAGTCGGCAACAAGCTGCGCATTGGTCATTTTCACAGTATGTTCTTTCATCGTTCCATCACCTTTTCCTGTTCTCAATATGAAAAACCTGGATGCTTAGTGAAAAAGCAAATTCCGTGCCAAGGTAATTTCCACGGGAAGAAAAGCGATAATTTGGAGATAGTGTGAGAATGGCCCCATCGTTTTTGGTCAAAATACCAGATATGGTACGGGTAAAACTGGAAAATCAGGAAGGGATACGGGAAAAAAAAGAAAATGGATGTTATTATAGGATTTTTTTAGATGGCTTTAGGATATCAGTTGTCCGTTTCCTGCGCCTGCAGGAATGATTTCCCCTTTTCTGTCAGGGAAACGCCCTGCCGGGTGCGGCCGGCATACAGATAGCCGTTTTTCTCGAGGCGTTTGAGGCGGAGTTTGATTTTGGATTCGGTCATGCCGCAGGAAGCCAGCAGTGGGTGGCCGGCAAGCGAATACCGCCCGGCCGAGCGGCTCTGCCGGTTCATCTCGTCCACCGCCTGCAGGATGCGTTTATCCTCCTCCTGCAGCATGACGGCCTCGTCCATGGGATGCAGGGATTCAAAGAACGAATGCAGCACCTCCCTGCGCATATTTTCGTCCAGCATCTGCTGGTTCTGTTCAAAAACTTCAAGGCATTGCGCGATCGAGCGCAGTTCGCGGATGTTGCCGGGCCAGTAGTAGTCCAGCAGCTGCCGCTCCAGCGGTTTGGACAGCTCCAGGCCGCCCGTCATCTCCTGCAGGATTTCCGGGATGTCCGAAGTGCGCTCGCGCAGGGGCGGGATATGCAGGCACCCGCCCTTGATGCGGTAATACAGGTCCTGCCGGAACTGCCCGTCCCGCACCATCTGGAGCAGGTCGCGGTTGGTTGCGCAGATGATGCGCACATCCACCGGGATGGCGCGCGCACTGCCGACCGGCATGATCTCCTTTTCCTCGATGGCGCGCAGCAGCCTGCTCTGCACGGAGAGGGAGGCGTCGCCGATCTCGTCGAGGAACAGCGTGCCCTTGTGCGCGCTGCGGAACAGGCCCTGCCGGCCGCCCTTGACGGCGCCGGTAAAGGCGCCCTCCTCATAGCCGAACAGCTCGCTTTCGATCAGGCTTTCCGGGATGGAAGCGAAATTCGCGGCCACAAACGGCCCGTTTGCACGGAAGGAGGCATTGTGGATGGACTGCGCGAACAGCTCCTTGCCGGTGCCGCTTTCGCCGGTAATCAGGATGTTCATATTGCTCAATGCGAAGTACTGCGCCAGCGCCTTGACGCGCTGGATCGCTTCCGAACTGCCCTTGATCTGGTCAAAGGTATATTTTGCCGTGTGCTTCTTTTTGCGCAGGGCGATGCGCGCTTTTTCCTCATTTCCCTGCAAAACGTCTATGGGCGTCAGGCTGACTGAGATATAATAGGAAGAGGCGGCCTGGATCTGGATATAATGGATGTTGCACAGGACCGCAGTCTTGCGGATGTACAGCAGCTGGTCGCGCACCTCCTGTTTTCCCGAGATCATTTCCACAAGCTGTGGATAAGCTTTCAGGCAGTTGACATAGGACTGGCCGATCATCTTTTGATAGGAGATGCCGAACAGGTGCTCCGCCGCGGGGTTGAATACGGACAGGCAGTACTGCGGGTCGATATTCAGGA
>USSI01000126.1 GCA_900557315.1 uncultured Butyricicoccus sp.
AAATTTGAATTCTGTACACGAGCACAATTTAATAAATATATATTTTTGTGCCGTATTATGGACTTTTTAGCCCATTTATGCTACAATCTAAATGGATTACAGTATGAAACCGAGATTTCTATTGGTTTGGGGGGACAGGAACGCTTTGGCTATTACTATCAATGAGATCGCAAAACTCTGCGGTGTTTCCCGCGGGACGGTTGACCGCGCGCTGCATAACAAGGGCAATGTCCGCCCGGAAATTGCCGCCCGCATCAAAGCCGTAGCGGAAGAATACGGGTATACGCCCAACTGGGCGGGCATGGCGCTTTCCCGCGCCTCCCACCCGATCCGGATCGGCCTTGTGCTCCACTCGGTGCAGACACCCTTTGTCAAGCTTATTCTGGAAACCTGCCGCCGCGAGGCCGACCGCCTTGCGGTTTTCAGCACAGATGTCATCTTCCGTCCGTCCCAGCTGCTTGACCCGGTCGAGCAGCTTTCCATCATTGACGAACTGGTAACAGAACAACAGATCAGCGGCCTTGCCATCATGCCGCTGCACAGCGAATTGATTGAAAATAAGATCAACGAGCTGGCCGAGCAGCGGCATATACCGGTCATCACATTTAATACCGATCTGCCGCAGAGCAAGAGGCTCTGCTACGTCGGGCAGGACAGCTATGCCGCCGGACGTACTGCGGCCGCCCTGATGCGCCTTGTCACCGGAGGGAAAGGCGTTGTCTCCCCGATTGTCGGCCCCTCGGAGCACCACCGCACCTATTCCGAACGCCTGTCGGGCTTCCAAAAGGAAATCGCACAGATTGCGCCGCAAATCCAGCTGCGGCAGACCGATATCCGCAGCGATAATATAGAAGACGCCATGGAAGCGACGCTCGCGCTGCTGCGCGATGAGCCGAACCTGACCGGGATTTACTCCATTACGCCGGGCTATGAAGGCGTCTGCAAAGCGCTGATCCAGACCGGGTACGCGCACAAGGTGCACGTCATCCTGCACGATGAGATCGCCGCCAACCTGGAACAGGTGCGGGACGGCGTTGTGGATTTCCTGATCGGGCAGGATTACGAAACCCAGGGCTCGCTTCCGCTCCGGATGCTGTCCGACTACATCCAGCTGCACCGCGAGCCGGACAAGGACGCTTATTACACGGATATCCGTATCCTGCTCCGGCACAATATTGTCGGCCTGATGTGAGCAAAGGAGCCAGCCATGCCTGATATCCTACCAGCTTTCCCGCAAGCCCGTCTGATCCACCATCTCAAAGATTCCCCGCTGCCCCGTTTTTTCCAGTCGCTTCCCAACGCCTGGTGCCTGACGGTCGTCAGCGAGGGCAAAGTCACGTTTTTTGCCGACGGCACCCGCTATACGGCAGCATCCGGCGATCTGCTGCTGTTCCCGCCGCTGATTTGCCACGCGGTCCTGCCCCAATCGGACGAAACCCGCTTTGCCTCGATTTTTTATACGGCGGAGCCTGCGCCAGCCGCTGAAACCGATGTTTTCCTGTGCTCTGTCCAGGCACACGCCGAAATGCTATCCCTGCTGCAGCTGCTGCAGGAGCCTTCCCTCCTGCCCGACGCACGGGACCGCCTGCTCGAATCGCTGCTCATCCAGTCCGGCGCCCTGCCCTGTGCCCGCCTCAGCCCGCTGCACATCGAAACAGCCCCCGCCCATATCCTGGAATACCTCAACGGGCATTTTCATGAGGATATTTCGCTTTCCGACCTGTCTTCAGCGTTCCATTTGACACCGAGCCACATCATTCATATCTTCAAGCAGGTGTACGGCCTTTCGCCGATCCAGTATCTGATCCAGCGCCGCATCGGCGAGTCGCAGCTGCTGACCTCGGACCTCAGCATTGGAAAAGTCGCCGCGTCTGTCGGCATTTTCAACCGCAATTACTTTTACAGTACTTTTAAAAAGCTGGTTGGGATCACGCCAACCCTGTACCGGGACGCCTTCGGTATCCCTCCCGCCTCCCGTATCCCCGGCAGCGGGACTGCCTGAAACAATGCAAAACCGCCCCCTTTGCCGCAAAAACGGCAAGGAGGCGGTTTTTTTACAGTTCAAAATCCAGCTCCTGCTCCGGAATGCCATGCCGATTGGCATAGCCGGTCAGGATCATGGTCAGCGCGCCGTCGCCGGTCACGTTGCAGGCCGTGCCGAAGCTGTCCTGCAGGGCGAAGATGGTCAGCATCAGCGCCGTACCTGTGTCGGTAAAGCCCAGCACGCCGGTAATCAGGCCGAGCGAGGCGACCACCGTGCCGCCCGGCACGCCGGGCGCGCCGATCGCGAACACGCCGAGCAGCAGGCAGAACAGCACCATCGAGGAAGGCGACGGGATATAGCCGTACAGGATCTGCGAGACCGTCATGACAAAGAACACCTCGGTCAGCACCGAGCCGCACAGATGGATATTCGCGAACAGCGGGATGCCGAAATCCACCATATCGCCGCGCAGGGGCGGCTCGGATTTTTTTGCACAGCGCAGTGCAACGGCCAGCGTCGCTGCGGACGACATTGTGCCCACCGCGGTCAGGTATGCAGGGCCATAGTTGCGCAGCACGCGCAGCGGGTTTGCGCCCGCATATGCGCCGGCGGCCGCGTACAGCACCGCCAGCCAGATATAATGCCCCGCCATGACAATCAGGACGACCTTGATAAACACCGGCAGCTGCTCGGTGATCGTACCCTGATAGGACAGCTCGCAGAAGGTCAGCATGATAAACAGCGGCAGGATCGGAATCACCACGCTTGAAACCATGCGCAGGACCATCTTCTGGAACTCATCCAGCAGGCTCGCAAAGGTTTTCGCGCGCGTCCAGGCCGCCGTCAGGCCGAGCAGGATGGAGAGCACCAGCGCGCTCATCACGCTCATGATCTGCGGGATATCCAGCTGGAACACCGCTTCGGGCAGATCGCGCAGGCCGTCCGTCGCCGAAACGATAGACAGATGCGGGATGATCGCGTAACCCGCGCCCATGGACAGCAGGGCTGCCAGGACCGAAGAGACATAGGCGCACACGATGGCAACGCCCAGGATGCGCGAGGCATTCGCGCCCATTTTGGCGATCGACGGCGCGATAAAGCCGATGATAATCAGCGGCACGCAGAAGTTAATCAGCTGGCCGATCACATATTTGAGCGTTACCTCAACATTCATCACCGCCGGACCGGCGACCTGTCCCAGCGCAATGCCGATCACAACGCCGAGCAGCAGCCGGAACGGCAGGCTGGACCACAGTTTTTTCATCACACGACTCCCCCTCAAAAAGTTAACAGATACAAATTAACTCCCATTTTAGCATCCTATTTCCCGCTTGTCAAAATTTCTTCCGGATTTCTCCCTCTCAAACGAGCCAATGCGCGGGAAAGCATCGTTTTTTGTCATAAGCGACGAAGGTTTACCGCCGCCATACAGACAGTTATGCCCGCCGCGGCGCAAGCCGATGCAGCAGCGGCATCCCGCCCCGCCATAAAATTCCCCCTGCGGTAATGCATCCCGGGCTGCCGCTCCCCTTTCTTTCGCGAAACGGCGCACGAAAAAACCGCTCCCCTGCAGGAAGCGGTTGTGCGGCTGAAGCGCCGGTCAGTCTGTCATTTTGATGCTCTCGATCACCGGCTGGTTTTCCGGCAGCACCGTGCCGTTGCCGTCCTCAACCGGGGTGTTCTCGCAGATGGTATCCACGATGTCCATGCCGTCGGTCACATAGCCGAAGCAGGCATACTGGCCGTCCAGATAGGTGCTGTCCTCATGGACAATGAAAAACTGCGAGGAGGCGCTGTCCATGTCGGTCGCGCGCGCCATGGAGATCGCGCCGCGTGTGTGCGACAGGCCGTTTTCAATGCCGTTGAGCGCAAACTCGCCCTTGATCGTCTGCTCCGAACCGCCGGTGCCGTCGCCGTTCGGGTCGCCGCCCTGCATCATAAAGCCGTTGATGATGCGGTGAAAGGTCAGGCCATCATAAAAACCGCTCTCCGCGAGGTCCATGAAGTTCTGCACCGTAATCGGCGCGGCGTCGCCGTCCAGTTCGACGGTGATGGTGCCCATATCCTTTATGGTGATCTCCGCGTGGTGCGTCCCGATCCCCTCCGTCTGGGTCTGGGTGGACTGCTGCGCGCCGCCGTTTTCCTGTGCGGCATCTTCGGACGCGCCGGTCCCGCCGCAGCCGCCCAGCAGCAGCGACGTCATCAGCGCGAAAGCCAGTAACGTACGTTTCTTCATTTGATATTCTCCTTTTTGTATGCGTTTGCCTGTCTGCGCCCGGGCGGCTGCAAAAAACCGCCTGCGGGCGCTCACCTTATTATATCGGCGCAAACAGCTGCCGTCAACCGCGCCGCGCCATCCGGGGGCAGGCCCGCGATTGTTTATCAATATTTTATAAACAGCGTCCGGTTTTGTGCTATCATAAAAAAGAAAGGCGGGTGACAGCCATGACAATCCGCAAACGGTTGTTCCTATCCAATCTGCTTATGATCCTGCTGCCGGTCTGCATCGCAGCGCTGATCGCGGCAGGCTGTGCTGGCGCGGTATGGTACACGGTCAAATTCGGCGGCGGGCTTGGCTTCGACGACAGCGAGGACTTTTATCAGGTCAGCGCTGGCATTTCCGAACTGGCCGAGCAAGCGCTTGGCGCCGCGCCCGCGGAGCGGGAGGCTGTGCTGGATAACATCAGCACGCTGCTCGACCGCAAGGCCGTCTCGCTGGTGATCGAACAGGACGGCCAGCCGTACTATTCCTACGGCACCTCCTCCCCCGAAGACGCCCGGCTGGCCGAGGCGGCCGCGCTGCTCGGCGGAGACGCCCGCCTGTCAAATGACGCCCGCCGCCTGTATGCCCACACCGCGCAGATCGACGGCGCGGACTACCGCATCCTGCTGTACAGCAGCGTGCGCACGATATCCTATACCGGGCTGAAGCTGGTGGCAGCCGCTACGGTGCTGCTTGTGCTGGCGGCGGCACTGGCCGCGGTGCTGCTGACCAACCGGTTCCTGACCCGCTTCGTATTCCAGCGGATCGAGCAGCCGCTCGACCTGCTGGCGGGCGG
>USSI01000127.1 GCA_900557315.1 uncultured Butyricicoccus sp.
CGCGCTGGACAAGGCGATCCAGTACATGAAGGAGCGCGTCCAGTTCGGCAAGACGCTGGACAAGTTCCAGGGCCTGCAGTGGATGGTAGCCGATATGTACACCCAGATCGAGGCTGCCCGCCTGCTCGTCCGCCGCGCTGCGTTCAACCATGACGTTGGCCTGCCGTTCACCAAGGAAGCTGCTATGGCGAAGCTGTACGCTTCTGAGGTCGCTATGGACGTTACCACCAAGTGCGTACAGATCTACGGCGGCTACGGCTATATCCGTGAGTACCCGATGGAGCGCATGATGCGCGACGCCAAGATCACCGAGATCTACGAAGGCACTTCTCAGGTTCAGAGAATGGTCATCGCCGGTCAGGTACTGCGCTAAGTAAAGGAGGAAAACTGAACTATGAAGGCTATTGTTTGTGTAAAGCAGGTTCCGGATACCTCCGGCAAGGTAGCAGTCAATCCCGACGGCACCCTGAACCGCGCTTCTATGGCTACCATCATCAACCCGGACGACAAGAACGCGGTCGAAGCCGCGCTCAAGCTCAACGGGATTTTTGAGGACGCCGACCGCGCCGCCGAACAGGTGGTCGTACGCGCGGCGCAGCGGGTTGTCCGCCGGCATCTGTGCGATGTTTATGCCTGCCAGCCAGTTCGCCGCGCACAGCAGGCACAGCAGCACCACGAGGACGATCAGCGAGACGTTCTTCGCGGTGTTTTTCGCCGAGTGCTGCGCGCCCTTCATGCCGGTCCCTCCTCGCGGTTGGGAGTCAGGTCGGTCGGCAGGGTGATGGTGACCGTCGTGCCCTTGCCGTATTCGCTGGCCAGCGCGATCTTGCCCTCGTGCTGCTCGACGATTTCCTTGGCGATCGCAAGGCCGAGCCCGGTGCCGCCTGCGGCGCGGCTTCTGGCCTTGTCCACGCGGTAAAAGCGTTCAAACAGGCGCGGCACATCCGCCGCCGGGATGCCGACGCCGTCATCCTCGACCGTGATGCGCACGCGGTTATTCGGCAGCTCGCACGCCGCCAGACGGATATGCCCGCCGGACGGGGTATATTTGACCGAATTGGACAGGATGTTCACCACAACCTGCTCGATGCGCTCGCGGTCGCCCACGATCTTGGGCAGGTCGTCCGGCGTGTCCACCGTCAGTTCGTGGCCGCTGTTTTCCGCGGTCAGCTTCATGGCGCCCGCCACGTTGCGCAGCATGTCCGCAATCGAAAAGCGCGTCATGCGCAGTTCCATGCGGCCGTAATCCAGCTTGGACAGGGTGAGCAGGTCGGTCACAATGCGGGCCATGCGCTCGGACTCGCTCGAAATAACGCCCAAAAACTGCTTTTCCGTGTCAAGCGGTATATCGCCTGCCGCATCCAGCAGGGTTTCGGTGTACGAGCGGATGTTGGTCAGCGGGGTGCGCAGCTCGTGCGACACGTTGGCGACAAATTCGCGCCGCGCGTCGTCCAGGCGGCGCTGTTCGGTGATGTCGTGGATGACCGCGATCACGCCGCCCTCGCCGTCCAGCGCGCCGTAAGGCGCGAGCGTAATCGACAGCACGCGCCCGAAGCGCGTGATCTCGCTGGTCAGGAAGGTGCGCATGGCGGTCTCATCCGAACCCAGCATATCCAGGTCGGCGAACATCTCGTCAAAACCGAGGTCGTCGTCCATGCGCACGCCGAGCAGGCTTTCCGCCGCCGGGTTCATATGGATGAGTTTGCCCTCGGTCGTGAACGCGGCCACGCCGTCGCTCATGTGCAGGAACAGGGTATTGAGCTTGTCGCGCTCCCCCTGCACCTCGCCGACCGTGTTTTTCAGCCGCCGCGCCATGTAGTTGAACGAGCGCGTCAGCTCGCCGATCTCATCCGACGACTGCACGCCCAGGTCCTGATCGAAATTGCCCTCCGCGATCGACTTTGCACCCTCGGTGATGCGCTCGATGGGCGTGGTGATGGTTTTGGACAGCAGGAAGGAGAGCAGGATCGCCGCCAGCAGGCCGAACATCATCGCCTGCATGACGATCTGGAAAAAGCGCCAGGAGAGGTCGGAAATCTCGCGCTTGTCGTCCGCGATGTACACAATATAGTCCACGTCGCTGTCCTCGTCCATGTCGATCGGCACGGCGACGTCCATCATGCTGTCCGACACGGACGAACGCGTGCCCGACTCGCCCGCCATCGCGGCGATGATATTGCTTGTCCGCGTCAGCGTGATATTGGGGTTGGAGCCGTCCAGAAAACGGCCCTGATTGTCCAGAATATAATAGTTGCGGTAGTTGTCGATGCCGAGACGGCTGCGGTGCGCGTCAATGATGGTGAGCAGGCCGTCCGCGCCGTTTTCCGCCGCGGCCTCTTCCATGGACAGGATGGTGTCCCCGGTGAACACGCTCTGCATCTGTTCATAGAAGCTGTCCAGGTAAAACGTGTTGACGCTGTTAATCAGGAACGTGCCGACGACCGCCATCACGGAAATAATCATCAGCACGAGGATCAGCACCAGCTTCATATGCAAGGAACGAAACATGTGACACCTCCAAAATTTCGATGGAAAGGGGGCGCAGCCCCTTCCCATCGAGAGGGACGCACCGCGGCTGTGCCGCGGATGCGTCCAAGGCTGCAAAAAGTTCCGGCTGCGCCAAAACTTTTCTCCGCTCCTGTATAAAAACCGTGATACATGCTCCCGGTTTTTATGAAATTGCGCGTCATCCGCGCAATTTCTATTACATACCGCGCGATGCGCGGCTTGATTTGGAAAATCGCCCTGCGATTTTCATGACAAAGCCCGGCTTTGCCGGGTTTTGTCATACCCCGCCCCAGCGGCCCCGGGCCGCGTCCAGGGGGTATCGCGGGCAAGTTTCTCCGGAACTTGTCCGCGTATATAGGGGGAATCGGATGCCCCCTATACGCGCGGCTATTCAGCCGCGTAGTAGTATCCCATCCCCCGCTTGGTCATGATATACCGCGGGCTGGCAGGCTGGTCCTCGACTTTTTCGCGCAGGCGGCGGATTGCCACGTCCACCGCGCGCAGGTCGCCGTAATATTCATAGCCCCAGACCTGCTCCATCAGCTCCTCGCGCGAAAACACGCGCCCGGGCGAAGCGGAGAGGAAGCACAGGATGTCGAACTCCCGCGCGGAAAGCTCGAGCGCGCGCCCGTTTTTGTAAACCATGCCGTTGTCCCGCGAGATACGCAGCCCGCCGCCCGACGGCGCCGCGGGCTTGGCCCGCTCCTCGCCCGAAAGCGTGCGGCGCATATTCGCCTTGACGCGCGCCATCAGTTCGCGCATGGAAAACGGCTTGGTGATATAATCGTCCGCGCCAAGTTCCAGGCCAAGCACCTTGTCGGTCTCTTCCTCGCGGGCGGTCAGCATAATAATCGGGGTGTCATGCTTTTCACGGATATGCCCCAGCACCTCGAAGCCGTCCATCTCGGGCAGCATCACGTCCAGCAGGATCAGGTCAGGCGCGTCCTCAAGCGCGCGCCGCAGGCCCTCCGCGCCGTCGTAGGCAACCAGGGTGTCATACCCCTCGCGCTGCAGATTGAACACGAGGATGTCCGCAATGGCCTTTTCATCCTCGACCACGAGGATTTTTTTCTTATCCATAGGTTCCTCCTTCTCAGAGGGGTGGGTTTATGCGCAAAGCAGGTGTCAAAACAGGTTTTTCAGCTTTGCGCGGTACAGGGCGACCACGGTTTTCGCGTCGCGGATCTCGTCGCGTTCGATCATGCCCTCCACCTCGGCAATGGGCAGGCGCACAACCTCGACGAACTCGTCCTCGTCCGGCTGCATCTCGCCTTCGGTCAGGTCGAGCGCTGCAAACAGGTGCACCACTTCGGTCAGGAAGCCCGGCGAAGGGTACACGCACCCGAGCGGCACAATACGGCCGGCCGTGCAGCCGGTCTCCTCTTTCAGTTCGCGCGCGCCGCAGTCCGCCGCGCTCTCGCCCTCGCCGTGATCCAGCTTGCCCGCCGGAATCTCAAGGATTTCCGCATCATACGGGTAGCGGAACTGGCGCACCAGGATGATGTTGCCGTCCCGGTCGATGGGCAGCACCCCAACGCCGCCGACGTGCTCGCACACCTCGCGCGGCGCGGTCCTGCCGTTTGGCAGCTCGACCTGGTCGAGCCGCGCCTTCATGATCCTGCCCTCGAAAAAATATTCATGGGAAAGCGGTTTTTCCCGCATATTCATGGTCATTTTCCTCCCTTTACGGCGTGCCGAAGCACCGCAGGATATAAGCGGTCTCAGGCGGCACGGTCACGTGCAGCCCCCCGCTGTCCGCCTGGTCAAACGCGGCGTCCTCCAGCATATCCACCGCATAGACCGCCTGCACGCGTGCATGCACCGCGTGGTGGCCGCGGTTGACTAAGATGTTCAGCCGCGCATGGTCGCTTACGCGCTCATAATGCAGCAGCGCGCCCTCGCTCTCCACAAAGTGCAGCTCGCCGCGCGCGAGCGTATCGCTGTCCGCGCGCAGCGCGCACAGCTTGCGGTAAAACGCGAGCAGTTCGCGGTCCTCCGCGCCCCAGGGATAGGTGCGGCGGTTAAAGGGGTCCTCAAAGCCCTGCCTACCCGCCTCGTCCCCATAGTAGATGGTCGGGGAACCGGGCATGGTGAACTGGATGACTGCCGCGAGCCGGAGTTTGCGTCTGGCGGTCTCCAGCCGGTCCATCGGGAGCGTGTAATGCGCGCGGCTGTCGCGGTCCATCTTCCACTCTTCCTCGGACACGCCGAGAAGGGTCAGCGCACGGGCGGTGTCATGCGTGCCGATCACGTTCATCAGGTTGTAAAAAACATCGCGCGGGTAGTTTTCCCGGATGCACTCCATGGTCTCCGCAAAGTGTTCGGCCGTGCCGCCGTTCAGGAACGCAAGGATTGCGTCCCGCAGCGGATAATTCATCACCGAATCCAGCTCGCCGCCCTGGAAATACGTACGGCGCTCGGAATAGGATATCTTGTTGGAGGCGTCCTCCCAGACCTCGCCGATAATCAGCGCGTCCGGCTTTTCCCGCTTGGCGGCGGCGTTTAACCGGCGGATGAATTCATCCGGCAG
>USSI01000128.1 GCA_900557315.1 uncultured Butyricicoccus sp.
CGCGTCCAGCGCGGTGGACGAGGAGCTGGAAAAGCTCAAAAAGGAAATGGGCCTGTAACAAAACCCGCCCAGAGACAGCAAAGCCGCCCGGCATCGCCGGGCGGCTTGTTTGTGATCCGCTTAACTGCGGATGGATTGCGTTCTCAGTCCAGCTGCACCCGCTCGCGCACGGAACCCGAGACGGACAGCTGCACGGACTCGGTGGTGTAGCCGATGCAGGATACCTGCGCCACATAGTTGCCGCGCGTGAGGCTGAACGAAGCCACGCCGTCCGTGCCGGTGGTCACGCTCTTCCCGCCGACGCTGACGACCGCGCCGGACAGCGGCGCGCCGTACGAGTTGGTGACAACAAGCTGCACGGTTTCCAGTATCTCGCCGGTGAGCTTGACCGTGCGGTTGGAGGACACACGGGTCGTTGCGGTGACCGGCTCGGTAAAGCGTTCGTGCGTCGCGGTCAGGTTGTAGCTGCCGCGCTTAACGTAAACCGTTGCCTTGCCGTTGGCATCGGTGTAGGCGGTCTGCGTTGCCGTGCCTTCCTCATCGTCCTCCGGCTCAAAGGTTACCGTCGCGCCCTCGATCGGCAGCCCGAGGTCGTCCAGCACATTGGCGGTCAGCGAATAGGTGGATACATAGTTGACGCGCAGCACCGGGTTCTTGCCGCTTGTCATAACAAAGGTGAAGTCCGCATAGGCCGCGCCGTCCTCGCCGAACTCCGCCACCGCAGAGCGGTTGATAATGACCTTGTCGCCGTCCACGCGGTATTGCCAGTCCTCTTCCAGCGTCTTGCCGCCCGCGCGGATGGAGCTGAGCTGGGCGCCGTCCGCATAGTTGAGGGTGACGGTCAGGTCTGCATAGCCGCCGGAGTTGGTATTGGTGTCAAAATCCATCTCCTCGGGCAGGACCTCATTGACCGGCGAGCTGTCCTCGACCCGCAGCGCGCAGGATACCGACGTCCCCCTGCTGGGCACAAAGGTAACGCTGTAGCTGCCTTTGCTCCGCTTGGCGAGCGCCTCGCGCAGCAGCGTGACCGTGCCGGTATCATAATCATAGAGGTAATCCGTGCCGCGCTCCAGCACGGTGCTGCCCAGCTTGACCGAGCTGAGCGTCGTGCCCGCGGGGAGCATGACCGTCACGGTCAGGTCGGAGTAATTGGCCGAGTCTTCGTACTTGTCAAAGGTGAGCTGGCTCGGGCTGACCGACGCCTGTGCGGAGTCGCCTACCACAATGCCGATCGCGGCATTGGTGCCGTCTTCAAAGGTCAGCTCGGCCGTGTAGGTGCCCTCTGACAGCGTGGTCAGGAAGGTCTTATACAGGCGGATGCCGTTTTTATCGCTCAGCAGGTTGTAGTCCGTGCCCTGCCGCAGCGTGTCGCCGTCCACCGTGATGCGGACCAGGTCGTTCTTGTCCGCGTTGAACGTAAACTCATAGGAATGGGCGATTGCATCCGTGTTGCCCGCGTCCACCGACAGGACGGACGGGGAGATCGAAACGCTCGTCGAGGAGGAAACCGTTTCCCCGGCGATGACAGCGGACACGCCGCCGCCCAGGTCAATCGAGTCCGGGCGCATAATCAGTTCACAGCCCGAAGCATTGAGGATCGCGCTCTGTATCGAACCGCCGCCGGTAACCGCGGTCGCGCCGTTTGCGGTCAGCTCGCTGATCGAGGTGCTGCCGGTGGTCAGGATGGAGCACGCGCCCTCCGTGGTGACGTCCCAAACCGCCGCATCCAGCGTCAGCGAGAGGTCGTCGCCGGTCAGGGCGAGGTCAGAGAACCCGCCCGCCGTAGCCGCAAGGCTGCTTTCGGTCAGCGACGCAGAGGTCTGAACCTCAGTGGTGCCGATGTTGGTATCGCCCGTAGCGGTGACCTGCGGGGTCAGGCCCAGCGGATTGGAAGCCACCATATCCAGTGCGGAAACGCCGTCAAGCGTGACGTCGCCGCCGCCGACGATGATGTCGCCGTCCACCGTGACATTGGACAGGGTCACTTCACCGGACTGCACGCCCTCGGTGATATACAGGTTGCCGTCGATCGTGGCATTGGACAGGGTGCAGGGGGCGGAAATGGTCACATTCTGCCGGTCGCTGCTCAGGTCGGACGACGTGTAGGAGGCGCCCGAATCATCGAGCGAGGAGCCGAGGAAGTAATACAGGATCTTGGCGATCTCGCCGCGCTTGATCGTGCCCGCAGGCTTGAAGGTGCCGTCCGTATAACCGTTGATATACCCCTGTGCAACCGCCTCCGCAACATACGCTTCGCTGTAGTCGCTCAGGTCGCCGCGGTCGGAGAACGCATTGAGTTCAGAGAGGTCGGCGGTGGGGGTGTATTTGTGCAGGCGTCCCAGGATCGTAGCCGCCTGTTCGCGCGTCAGCGTACCCTCCGGGTCCATCCGGTTGTTGCCCACACCGTTGATGTAGCCGTACTTGACCGCGATCTGCACGGTTTCATAGTAAGTATCGCTGCTGCTCACATCCGAAAAGTTGATCGAAGCCTTTTCAGTAAAGCCGAAGGCACGGTTGATATAGCGCATGAATTCCCAGCGCTGGATGGCCTGCTCGGGCGTGTAGTTGCCCGTGCTGGCAGAGGGGTTGATAATGCCCAGCTCGTGCATCTCGGTCATGAATGGGCGCGACCAGTGGTTGTCAATATCGGAAGCCAGCGCTGCCGGCAGCGTGCATAACAGCATCGCAGACGCCGCGACAGCGGAAATCAGTCTTTTCATCGCAATCACCTCATTGGTTTCGTTATTCCTATTCTACCATTGTTTTGTGCATTTGTGTACTGTTATTTTTCCAAAGCGCCCTCAGTTTTGTCCGCTTTAACAACCCTTTCCAGTTCAGACGGAGCATCCCGGCTTCCGGTTCCCGCTGCGCGCGGAATTTTCCGCGGCAGGGGCAGGGTTCAGTTATGCCTCTTGCATCCGGCAAAATCCATGCTATTCTAAGGGATGCTTACTTCTCCCGCCCAGGGAAACGCCGCAAACACGGGAAGGAGGTTTTCCATGGCATTTTCCGAACACAAAATCAACGAGTTCACCAACCGCATTGCCGAGCTTGCCGATCAGCCCAACATGCTGCCCGATGAGCTCAAGCAGTATTTCGACAGCAGCCCGGAGGAGCTGCGGCAGGCGCTCAACGCGCTGTGCGATGCGCTCACCGCTGCCACCGCCGCCGCGGACATCGGCTTTGCGCAGACCGCGGGCGTGCCGGAGAGCACGGTGCAGGAGGCGATCGAAAACGTGCAGGCGCAGGTGACTGCGGCCATCATCGGCAGCATCCCGTCCGGCAGCATCGACATGGACAAGCTGGCGCAGGATGTGCGCAACCGGTTCACCTCCATCGAGTCCTCTGTCACCAGCGAGGCCGGCACACGCGCCAGCGCGGATACCAACCTGCAGAACCAGATCAACACGCACACCACGCAGATCGCCGCCAAATGCGAGGTGTATTTCGGCTCCTACACCGGTAACGGCGCTTCCAGCCGCCTGATCTCAATCGGCTTTGCGCCCAAGCTGCTGATCTGCGCCAGTTCGGACGGGCAGATCCTGACCGGCAACCGCATCCTTGGCGGCATCGTCTTCCCCAATACAACCGGCGGCATTACGCTTGAGGGGAACGGGTTCCGGGTGCAGTATTCCAGCGACGAATACTGGAACAACAGCAATGGCAGCACATATTACTTCATCGCATTCAAATGAAAAAGCAGGCCCGGAACCGAGTTCCGGGCCTGCTTCCGTGTCAGGCTCAGTTGAAATAGACCAGCTCTTCGGCCGGTTTTTCCGCGGGGATGACCTCGCTCGCATGGAGCACAGGGCCTTCGCCGCGGTACTGCGGCAGCGCCTCGACCGTGATGGACGCGGTCACGCGCACCCAGTCGCGCTGCTGGAGGTCCTTCGCCCCGGGCCAGCGGCAGATAAAGCCCAGGAAACTGATATCCTCCGCGCAGCAGACCATGCCGAACCGGCCGGGCACGAACGAGCCGGCGGGCACATTCTGCCCGACGTACACCTGCCCGAGGAAGCGGACGGTCTTGCCGTCGTACTTGCCCGGGTCGCCCATCGCATCGACATACCACAGGCCGTAGTCCTCGGGCGCAATGTCGATGACATCCGCGTCCACATCAAACGGCAGCGGCATGTTGCGGGCGTAATCCTCGGAATTTCCGTCCACATCGTCCAGATAGATGGTCGCGCGCGGGTTCATCGCGCGGATGTTCTTCTGATAGAGCATCTCCTTGAGCGCGTCCGTGCAGCGGTTGAACACCACAAGGTCGGCGGTCGTGATATGCTCGAACATCATCGGACCCATGTTGTTGGAATACAGTTCGAACGTCGAAGCGTCCACCGTGGTCACGATCTGGTACAGCTCCCAGCGCGCCGGGAATGCGGCAACCAGGTCGTCCAGCTTCCACATCCCGTTGTACTCGATCAGGATGCGGTCCGGGTCGTACTTCTGCTCGACGCGCTTTAAGATGTTGGGCGTCAGCCGCTCGGGCGACTCGATCGGGACGATCGCGGTGCCGTAGCGCATCATCTCGCGCTCGTCGTACTCCTCAATGCCCTCCTCGCACAGCAGCAGCGCGGTGCGCTCGTTTTCGGTAAAATCCGGGTCGGCAATGATCTCCTTGATGAACTGGGTCTTGCCGCTCTCTAAAAAGCCGGTGAACACATAAACCGGGATCGGTTCTCTGTTTGGCATAGGAACGCCCCCCTCAGGCCACGCCGAACAGGGCGGCGATGCGCTCCTCGTCCAGCTCCGCGCCGATCACGCACAGGCGGCCGGTGTAGTCCGCCGGGCCGCGGCGGATTTCAGGCGCGCCGGGCACATAGTCGAAATGCAGCCACTCGCCGCCGTCCGCCGCCGGGACAATGCCCTTGGCGCGCAGCACCGTGCCGAGCGACGGGTCGCCGAGCGCGGTCAGCGCGTTCTTCAGCTCGTCCTCCGTGTACTTGTGCGGGGTCTCCTTGCCCCAGGAGGTGAACACCTCGTCCGC